>JAYTUQ010000186.1:0-1783 GCA_043744455.1 Saprospiraceae bacterium
TTGAGTCCCCTCCGATAAGCATATTTTAATAAATTCAAATTAGCCAATTTTTTTGATAATATTTCTTTGGCAGGACAAAAATCAACTTTAGATTCACAATAGAAGTCCAAATATGAATTAAGAAAGTCATTATTAAGCCTGAGTTTGAACAAAAAGGATTTTTCCGGAAAGGTTTGGTCAAATAATTTAGGATTCGAACAAAGTTCACCCATAAGCATCGAATGTGAGCCCACATTTTATGTTTGATTAATCCTCTATATCTGCTCTTGTCGTGTGGATAATGAAATCCTACTTGAAAAATGGTTGCTTCCACATTATTGCGGATGTTCAATAGTTCTTGTGGAATGGCAGCTATTTTTTTTCTTAGCAATGAAGCCGTTATTTCTTTTACAGTAAAGTATCTGAAACTGCTCTGGGTTTTAATCCTCCATTTGTCCTGATTTTTTATTTTTATTGCAGGAATATTTTCATTCGTTACGGTGTCCACTACTGTAAGTTCGTTAGCTTCATTAAGGGATAAATCATAACGTCCTTTAGCACCTTGTATAGCGTTTAAAAGCAAATCCATATTTTCGTTTTCGCAAAACTCCTGATTTCCCGGGCTATGGTAAGCTCCGTCTGTATGTACATTTTCAACAGCATCAGTAAATATTTCTTGCACTCCATTAATTCCATCTTGCAGAAAATCATTGTCCGAAGTGCTTACCACGCGAACATCAACATCACCTATTAAGTTGAGCGTATCTTTATCACAACTTTCGGTTACGTTAATGCTGTAACCTTTCACCTGGTTACCATCTTTATTGCGATAGTGACTATCTGTATCATGAGGCGATTGCACAGAATGTGAACTGATTTCTTCTTTGTTGCGCATGATTATTATCTTATTCTCATCCACCATGAACTGCTCTGAAAAAAGTCTTTTTAGTGTAACGTAATGACTATACGAAGAATTAAACAGTTCGATGAACTTACAGGCAAGTACACCCAATTGCTGCATTTTAGTTTTCACTTCATCACCGGTGCTTCGGTAAACAACCTTATTGCCTTTTTCTTTGAGTAGGTTTTCAATTAGATTTTTTTCTTCAGTTAATAAGGGATGGTTTATCAAGGATACTGTTGCATCACGACAAAACAAACGCATCGTTTCATGAATCAATTCATAACGGCTAAGCCAGGCTATATTACTGCCTAAGAGTTTGCTGTCCATCCGTATGCTTTTTCCGCTCACTTGAAAATCTGCTGCCTGTGCTGTGGTTACGGATGCAAAAATTTTTTCAATAAGATTTACTTCATTCGTTTTTTCATAATCCACTATCCGTTTACGAAACAAATAGTAGGTGGATTCTGTTGGAACAGCATCGTCTGTATTCATCAATCCCAACGCACTTCGCACTAACAAGTTGAAGCGGCATTGCTCGAACAGTTGTTCATCACTCCATCCGTTAGCCTCTTTAAGCATCATCATTCCTATTAATACACGCACAGGCGAATTGGGTGCACCTGTTTGCTCAGTAAATAAAGGCTTGCAAATAGATTCATCTATTCGCCCGATAACCTGTAAACGAAACTGGTTATGCCAGGCATCTGGTTTTTCATAAAAATTTTCTGCCCTTCCCGATAGAAATAAATTTGCATTGGCAAAAATCCCTAACTGCGATTCACTCTTTGCTTTTTTAAACATAACTCATCTTATGATTTAAGATATAGCCTCAAATATAATTGTAAAAATGTTAGTATTGACCTGTCATTCAGTTATTTATAAACATTTTATCAACATTTT
>JAYTUQ010000187.1:0-1779 GCA_043744455.1 Saprospiraceae bacterium
GGGGTTTTGGCAGACCGGGCACGAGAAGTGGTTATCGGCCGTTACAAAATTAGAGGCCGGAATAAAGCGTGACGAATGGCCTGGGTATTTTCCAAATGACTTTGGTGTGCCTGAATTACAACCGCCAAGTTGGGCCGTGAATAAACTTATGAAAGAGGGCCAAAATGGAGTTTAAGAATGCAGACCGAAAAGATACGCGCATAAAAATTGGCATTAGTGGTGGCGCTGGAGCTGGCAAAACCAAGAGTGCAGGTTTGCTTGCTAAGGGGCTTCAAAACGGTGATATGTCGTATGTCGGATACATTCAAACTGAGCCGGGCCGCGCTCAATGTTATTTAGATCTTGGACCTTTTAAGGTGTTAGAAATGTCGCCACCTACTCCTGCTTCAAAATATATAGAGGCGATAGAAGTCGCAGAAAAAGCTGGAATTCGCGTATTAATTATTGATTCGCTGTCTGACGAATGGAACGGTGTCGGCGGGTCGCTTGATATGCACTCAGCCGCGTGCGAAGTGACTAAAAACTCATTTACCGCATGGAAAAAAATTACGCCTTTGCATGAAGCTTTGTTTCATAAGATTTTGTCTAGCCCGATCCATATTATTTGCACTATGAGACAAAAATCAGAATACGTCCTTGAGGCTGGCGCAAACGGTAAAACTGTTCCAAAAAGAATTGGCGTGAAAGATATTCAACGAGAGGGAACTGAATACCGCTGGATGCTTCAATTTAATTTAGATCAAGAAAACAACTTGGCGACGGTCGTGAAAGATAATACTTCATTGTTCCAAGGCAAACCACCGTTCAAGATCACCGAAGATACTGGCAAACTAATTCGCTCGTGGTGCCTTGGGGATAAATGAGATTTCTTAAATCGGCCGTAAAATATTTTGAAAACTACGATCGGCCCGATAAAGTCGAATTGCGACCATTTTTAAATGGGCTTTCTGATTGCAAACCGTTTTTGCTTTCTGATCATTATATTTCATGCGAGGATACAATCCCCGCTAAAAGTATGGCAAGCACGCTTTACCTCCCGTTCGCAGTTTGCTCTTTTGAATTAATGCGCCCATATCCTGCACATGACATGATTGACGCGCTCCCTAGAAAAGTCTCGGCTTCTGCTGGATGGATTAATAATACTGGATTTAAAGAGCCTAGGTTCATTGGTCAGATGTTTATAGAAAAGTATGATCTTTCTATAGACCGAATATTTTTACTTTGCGACTGGGTTCACGAAAGGGATATTTGGTTTGAGAACCTAAATTATATACCAAAAACAATTGCGGGCCACGCTTATAGCTATTCTTCTTATGAAGAATTAAACGCCGATTACAGCGCAAAATCTCTTTTATCTATTGTTAATTCAAATAAAAATGTTTTTGGTGAAACTCTGCACTCATTTAAGATAAAGCGCAGCGGTCGACTTCCTGAATTAGTGAGCAAACTAATTGTAATTAGCCCATCTAAATATTCTAATCGATTAAAAAGTATTGATAAGTCTCCTATAGATTGGAAGCATAGTTGGCGAGTGCGAGGACATTGGCGAAAAATAAACCCAGGAATGCTTGGAAAAGATCGCTCTGGCGAATGCACAATTATTGGCAGAACTTGGATAAAAGATTTTATTAAGGGCGATGGGCCATTAATTGAAAAAACAAGAATCCTAAAGGGGGAAGAAAATGTCAGGAGTAAACAAAGTTATTTTAGTGGGCAGGCTAGGTAAAGACCCAGAGGTAAAAAATGTCAAAGGTCTCGACATCGCGAACTTCTCGCTTG
>JAYTUQ010000188.1:0-1776 GCA_043744455.1 Saprospiraceae bacterium
TGTTTGTTACCTTTTACTTTTATATCTTTATTCATCAGCGGTTGGGGGCAGACACAGCAATGAATTCCCTGCCTGCAGCAATACCCGACCGTTGTACGTCATGCGGCCTGACAACTTTCTATTGCTAATAAAATGAAAATTCACCACTTTTTATTAAATTTGATACATGAACACAATGCAAGTCGACATACTTAATCCTAAAGCTGCAAAACTCTTGAAAGATTTAGCAGACTTAAACCTTATTGCCATTCGGGACACTTCTAAAAGCGGTTTTGCAACCGTTTTGAAAAAGCTACGCTCTAAAGCAAAATCAGCACCAACATTTGACGAAATAACCAACGAAGTCGAGTTAGTGAGAAGCAAGCGTTATGCAAAATAAAGTTAACAGAATAATCATTGACACTAACCTTTGGATAAGCTTTCTTATCACCAAGGACTTTACCAAACTTGACGAAATTATTTTTTCAAGACACGGAATTTTGGTATTCAGCCAAGAATTACTTGACGAATTTTTAGAGGTTGCAAGACGACCAAAATTCAGACGTTTCTTTTCCGCTTCTGACATTGAAGAAATTCTTGAAACCATAGATGAATATGCAGACTTTGTAAAAGTTCAAACTAAAATTGAAATTTGTAGAGACACGAAAGACAATTTTTTACTTTCATTATCGATTGACGGAAACGCAAATTATTTATTAACGGGCGACAAAGATTTATTAGACTTGGCCAAATTTGGAGAGACATCCATTGTTACAATTTCGGAATTCCTGCGAGACAAATAGCACGAACGTACAACAAAGGTATTGCTGCAAGCAGGGCAGGACGTTGTAATCTTCACCATTAGCAACATGGCAGCAGTTGTTCGGGCAGGACAATCACCTTTGGGCTTTTGTTTGTAATCTTTTACTTTTATATCTTTATTCATCAGCGGTTGGGGGCGGACACAGCAATGAATTCCCTGCCTGCAGCAATACCCTGCCGTTAGCTGCTACCTTCGTAGACGACATCTTAAATCTCAAATCAATCAAAATAAAACCAACTTTCAATTATGGACTTTAAAGACGAAATCAAACAATTTGGCGACAGAGTAGAAAAACTAAAAGCACAAATCAGCACCGAGGAGGCGACAAAGAATGCGTTCATAATGCCATTCATCAAAGCATTGGGTTATGACGTTTTTAATCCTCTTGAAGTAGTTCCTGAATACGTTGCAGACATTGGAATTAAAAAAGGAGAAAAGGTTGACTACGCAATTATGATGAACGGACAACCTTCAATTTTAGTTGAGTGCAAACATTGGAGTGAAAATTTAGACGTTCATAATTCACAACTTTTTCGCTACTTCCATACGACAAAAGCAAAGTTTGGACTTTTATCGAACGGTATCATTTATAGGTTTTATACAGACTTGGTAGAAAAGAACAAAATGGACGAAAAGCCATTTTTAGAATTCAACGTAACTGATATTAAGGACAATCAAATTGAAGAATTAAAGAAGTTCCACAAATCATATTTTGACGTTGACAACATCGTAAATACTGCCAGCGAACTAAAATATATGAACGAACTTAAAACGTTCATCAACACTGAATTTCAAAATCCGACAGAAGGTTTTGTAAAGCATTTTGCAAAACAGGCTTACCCAGGAGTTTTAACTGCTAAAATTATGGAGCAGTTCACAGCGTTGACAAAGAAATCAATTCAACAATACATCAATGACTTGATTACTGAACGTTTGAAATCTGCTTTAAAGAAAGAAGATGCAGACGAGCAAAA
>JAYTUQ010000189.1:0-25559 GCA_043744455.1 Saprospiraceae bacterium
CAGTCAAATCAGTCAAATCAGTCAAATCAGTCAAATCAGTCAAATCAGTCAAATCAGTCAAATCAGTCAAATCAGTCAAATCAGTCAAATCAGTGTTCAAAAATAAGCGAAACAGCAGTAAAATACCCCCCCTCAGTATTTCTTCACTTTATGCTTCAACACCTTTTTATCGGGCTTTCCAAAACTTCCTTAAATCAAGAGTATTCGGATATTCAGGATTGATGAGTTCCACAGGTGTATCCATTTTGACATCTTTCTTATTCGCCGCTACAAATCTGGAAATAGTGGGCGCATTTTTAATAAATTCTGCCGATTCCAAATCCGCATTAGGCGTGTGACCAAAACCCCAAAAACGACTGATTTGGCGGGATTCTGCTTCATAGGCATTAACAGGATAACTTTCATAACTTAAACCACCTGGATGAGACACAAAGTAAGTGCAACCGCCTAAAACACGATTATTCCAAGTGTCAATAATATCAAAAACCAAAGGCGCATCGGCATTAATGGTTGGGTGCAAAGCCGATGGTGGATTCCATGCTTTGTACCGAATACCCGCCACATATTCACTTTTTATGCCGATTGAACGCAATGGCACACGGCAACCATTGCACACCAAAATATGCCGACCTTCTACAAAACCACGTACTTTTACTTGCAAACGCTCCAAGGAAGAGTCCACAAAACGAGCTGTGCCTGTGTTCGATAATTCCTCACCCAAGACGTGCCACGGCTCGATGCCCAAACGCAATTCAAGCTGTAAAGCATCCATGCTGATGTTGCCATAATGCGGAAAACGGAACTCAAAGAAAGGATCGAACCAAGAGATATCAAATGCGTAACCCGTTGATTTTAAGTCATTTACGACATCAATCATATCCAAATAAGCAAAATCGGGCAAAAGGAATTTGTCATGCAGCTCTGTTCCCCAACGAATCAGTTTTTTCTTATACGGTTCTTTCCAAAATTTAGCGATTAAAGCACGGATTAATAGCGTTTGCACAAGGCTCATTTGCTTGTGGGGTGGCATATCAAAAGCCCTGAATTCCAAAATGCCCAATCTGCCTGTTGAGGAATCGGGGGAATAGAGTTTGTCAATACAAAATTCAGTGCGATGCGTATTGCCCGTAATATCCACCAAAAGGTTTCTAAAAATTCTGTCCACCATCCAAAACGGCACTTCCTCGTTTTCAGGAATTTGAGCGAAAGCGATTTCAAGCTCATAAAGCCTTTCATCACGCCCTTCATCAAGACGCGGTGCTTGACTTGTCGGTCCTATGAAAGGTCCTGAAAACAAATAACTCAAAACTGGGTGATGCTGCCAATACGTCAACAAACTCCGCAACAAATCGGGTCTGCGCAGCACAGGGCTATCCGCAGGTTTTGCGCCACCAATGGTAATATGATTGCCACCACCTGTGCCTGTAATACGCCCATCGGTCATGTATTTTTCAGTGCCTAATCGCGATAAAAAGGCTTCTTCGTAGAGTGCGTTCGTATTATCCACCAATTCTTGCCATGATTTTGCAGGATGCACATTGACTTCAATAACCCCTGGGTCGGGCGTGACATTGAGTTTTTCGATGCGATAATCGGAAGGCGGGGTATAGCCTTCAATCCGAACAGGCATGTGCAGTTTTTCGGCAGCCGCTTCTACTGATGCAATTAAGTCCAAATAATGCTCAAAAAGCTCCGTTGGCGGTAGAAATACATAGATAATGCCGTCTCTTTCTTCGACCGTCAAAGCCGTTGTAAAAATGGGCAGTTCAAATAATAAATCCTCTTTATCTTCTTTTACCGCTTCACCCTCTTCATCACAGCCTTTATACTGAGGGGGGGTATAAAGTGGTGCAATTTTGCCATATCTTTCTGTAACAGCTTGGGCATATTCGCCCAAAGGCTGCAATACCTCAAAAGGGCTGCGCTCAATAACTTTTTCTTTTTTCTTTTTTGAAATGGTCGGCAATGCTTTCAAAGGTAACCGCAAGCCCAACGGGGAATTCCCAGGCATAAGGAAGCAGTTTTTTCGCCTAAATTCCCAAAAGCAACTGATCCAATTGGCAGTTTTTTCATCCCATTTTATGGGTAACACAAAACCTGCGGGATTATTCAACCCTTTTTCAAGCACTTTACTCAATGTTTGTCTCTCAATTGAATCTTTTAAATTGAAAGCCAATGGGTCAATATTGACAGGCAATTTGCCTTCTTCCATAGCCCAATAAATTGGGTCTTCATATGCGGGCAATACATTTGCGGTGTCAATACCGAGGTATTTTGTTAATTCAAAACTAAACTTTTCAGCTTCGCTATAGGTATATTTTGTCTCATCTTCTTTTGCAATCAGCGCCTCGTTTTTCCAAATTAGTAAACCATCTTTTCGCCAAAATAAACCATATTGCCAACGTGGGAATAACTCGCCAGGATACCATTTGCCTTGTCCAAAGTGCATTAAACCACCCTGTGCAAACCTATTTTTAAGCCTTAAAGTCAGATTATACGCTAATTTTCTCTTCAAAAGACCATCCGCCGCTGAATGCCATTCTGCCGATTCGAAATCATCAATAGAAACAAAAGTTGGCTCGCCGCCCATCGTCAAGCGCACATCATTGTCTTGTAAATCTTTTTCGACCGTATGACCAACTTGCATAACCTTATCCCACTGCCCGTCAGTATAAGGCTTCGTGACGCGTGGGTCTTCATGGATTCTAAAAACATTATTTTCAAATTCAAATTCGACATGACACACGTCTGTTGCCCCCGTAACAGGTGCTGCACTCGAATAATGCGGCGTGCAACACAATGGAATATGCCCTTCGCTCGCAAAAAGCCCAGATGTCGGGTCTAAACCTATCCAACCCGCACCGGGTATGTACACCTCTGTCCAAGCATGTAAATCCGTAAAATCTTTTTCAGCACCAGAAGGTCCATCCAATGATTTTATATCAGGTGTCAATTGTACCAAATAACCCGAAACGAAACGAGATGCTAAACCCAAATGCCGTAAAGTTTGTACCAAAAGCCAAGCGGAATCCCGACAAGAACCATTCTTTTGTATCAAAGTCTCTTCACAGGTTTGTACACCGACTTCCATGCGGATATTGTAATTAATTTCACTTGCCACCCGACTGTTGACACCGACCAAAAAATCAACGATGCGTAAGGGTTCTTTAACCTTATTTAGTTCAACAAAAGCCATCAAAGGTGCCGTTGATTCATCGGGTTCTAAATAGGCTGTTAATTCCTTTTTGAGTATGTCGTCATATGTAAAAGGAAACTTATCTGCGTATGCTTCGACAAAAAAATCAAAAGGATTGATGACTTGTAATTTGGCAATGACCTCTACTTCAACATGCAATTCATTGATTTTATCGGGAAATACAACTCGTGCTAAGAAATTACCGAACGGGTCTTGTTGCCAATTGATAAAATGGTTTTCAGGATAAATTTTGAAAGAATATCCTTCTATTGCCGTTCTGGAATGGGCAGCAGGGCGCAACCTAAAAACATGTGGTGACAAACCGACGGTTCTATCAAATTTATATTTTGTCTTGTGTGAAAGAGCGACTTTTATAGACATAAGTATTGATGAATATTTTAATACTGAATGATGAATAATTTATAGGTTAAAGAAATAATCGCTCTCTGATTTGCGAAGTTTTGAAATCTGAAAATCCGTGTTTTAACCCAATAAATAGGAAATGGCATATCTTTAAAAGATGGCAAAATACGGATTTTGGGGTCAAAAGAAGGCAGCCCCTTTCATTTAGTCCCCTATCTGTATTGAGATTAGCTTTTATTATGCATCATATGTCCAATTTAGCTTTCATTTATTAGGGAGAAATCCTTATTTTCAGAATTTTATTCTTTTATTTTGAAATTAAACAAATTGAGCGTTTACCAAATCGTTGGTCTGTCCTTTATGAATCTTAATCTAAATTCGTTCATCACATACAAAAAAACGTTGGTTTACTGAGGGGGGGTAAAAAATTGAATGTCATGGGTTTCATTCATCGTTCGTTTTCATTTTTGGCCTCTTTGTTTTGTTCTATGAAATTCTCACGACTATTGTTCATCTTTTTTTATCTTCGTTGTCATTGCTTAATAATTAAAATCAATAATTAAAATCAATAATCAAATCATTCTAATTCATGAAAAACAAATTACACCTTTTATGTATTGTCGTCTGTGCGACTTTTATCAGTTGTATTACAGCCCAAAACACAGACAAAACAGACACTAAAAAAGACACCTTAAAAGCATCGGAAACCTACAGCGGTCTGAATTTGCGCAGCATCGGTCCCGCAACGACCTCTGGTCGTATCGTTGATATCGCCGTGAATCCGCAAAATCACAACGAATATTATGTCGCTTCCGCTTCTGGCGGCGTTTGGAAAACCGTCAATCGTGGTATTTCCTACCAGCCTATTTTCGACGCACAAAGCTCATTTTCAATTGGTTGCGTGACGATTGACCCCAATAATCCGAATGTCGTTTGGGTGGGTTCGGGTGAAAACAACAACCAACGCGTCGTCGGATACGGTGATGGTATTTACAAATCAGAAGACGGCGGCAAAACGTGGAAAAACATGGGCTTAAAAGCCTCTGAACATATTGGTATGATTGCCGTCAATCCTAAAAACAGCGATGAAGTGTATGTTGCCGCATATGGACCCCTTTGGGCGGGCGGTGGTGAACGCGGCATTTATAAAACAACCGACGGGGGCAAAACGTGGAAACAAGTCCTTAATATTGGTCAATATACAGGCTGCAACGAGGTTTTGATTGACCCTCGCAACCCTAACATCGTCTATGCAGCGGCGCACCAACGTATGCGGCAAGTTTATACCTACGTCAGTGGCGGTCCTGAATCTGCTATTTACAAAAGTATGGATGGCGGCGCAACGTGGAACAAAACCACATCAGGACTCCCCTCAGTAGAATTGGGACGTATTGGCTTGGCGATGTCGCCTGTCAATCCCGATATTTTATACGCTGTTATTGAAGCACAAGACAAAAAAGGCGGTGTTTTTCGGTCTAACGACAGAGGAGCAAGTTGGACTAAAATGAACGACTTTGCGACTTCTGGCAACTACTATCAAGAGATTTTTTGCGACCCAAAAGACGTGGATAAAATCTATATCACCGACATGTTTTTTATGACTTCCGACGATGGCGGCAAAACCATGAAACGCCTCGGCGAAATGTGGAAACACGTTGACAATCACATTATTTGGATTGATCCAGACGATACAGCACATTATATTGTCGGTTGCGACGGTGGCATTTATGAAAGTTATGACAAAGCAAAAACGTGGCAATTCAAAGAAAATCTGCCCGTAACACAGTTTTATAAGGTCACAACTGACAACGACCTACCGTTTTACAGCGTTCATGGCGGTACGCAAGATAATTTCAGTCTCGGCGGTCCTTCGCGTACCGTCTCTGCCAATGGCGTTGCCAATGCCGATTGGTACGTCACCTCCACTGGCGATGGTTTTGAATCCGCCGTGGATTGGCAAGATCCCAACATTATTTATGCACAATCGCAATACGGTGGTTTGAATCGCTTTGATAGACGTAGTGGTGAAAATATGACGATAAAACCCGTTGAAAAAGAAGGCGAAGCGGCTTATCGGTGGAATTGGGACTCGCCTGTTTTTGTCTCGGTACACAGCCATACCCGCATTTATTTTGCTTCAAATAAAGTGTTCAGAAGCGATGACCGCGGCGATTCTTGGCAAGTCATTAGCCCCGATTTGTCACGCCAATTAGACCGCAACAAACTGCCAATTATGGGCAGGGTGCAAAGTATGGATGCTGTTTCCAAAAACGGTTCGACCGATATTTATGGCACTATCACAACCATTGCTGAATCTAAATTTGATGAAAATTTACTTTGGGCGGGTACTGACGATGGCTTAATCCATTTCACAACAGACGGGGGCAAGAATTGGACAAAAGTCGACAACATCCCTGGCGTTCCTGAACGCACATACGTCAATCAAATCATCTCTTCTTTGTATGATAAAAACGTGGTGTATGCATGTTTCAACCACCATCGTTACGGTAATTTCAAACCCTACGTCTTCAAAAGTACAGATGGCGGCAAATCATGGGCAGCTATAACAGGCAATTTGCCCGAACGTGGCTCGTCTTACACGATTGCCGAAGACCACGTAAACAAAGATTTATTGTTCGTCGGTACTGAATTTGGTTTGTTTTTCACCCTTGAAGGTGGCAAAATATGGACACAACTTAAAGCGGGTTTGCCAACGGTTGCGGTCAAAGATTTAGACATTCAAAGACGGGAAAACGACTTGGTTCTCGCCACTTTTGGACGTGGTTTCTATATTTTAGACGACTATACGCCTTTGAGAACGATGAAACAAGCCGATATTACCAACAAAACGGCGGCTATTTTCCCAATTAAAGACGCTTTGATGTATGTTCAATCTCAACCTTTAGGCTTGCGCGGCAAAGGGCATTTGGGCGAAAGCCACTTTATTTCGCCCAATCCAACACCCGGCGCGGTCATAACTTATTACTTGAAAGAAGACCTCAAAACGGCTAAAGAAAAACGTCGTGAAATAGAAAAAGAGAAAATCAAAAAAGGCGAAAATGTGTATTATCCTTCAATTGATACGATGCGTTTGGAGGACATACAACCTGACCCTTATTTGCTATTTACGATAACGGACGAATCAGGTGAAGTTATTCGTCGCCTCAAAACACCTGCTAAAAAAGGGGTGCAACGCATCAATTGGGATTTCAGATATGCCTCCGCTGCGCCTGCTGGCAGCATCGGCGCACTCGATCCTGAAAATATGTTTTCAAGTCTTGAAACGGGTTATTGGGCAATGCCCGGCACGTATAAAATATCCATGAGCCAATTTGTAGATGGTATTTACACTGAATTAGTACCCCCTCAGTCCTTCAAGTGCGTTCCGCTTAACAATGCAACTTTGGTGACAAAAGACAAAAAAGGCTACGATGATTTTAGTAAAAAAGTCACGGATTTACGTCGCATGGCAGGCGGTGTCGGTCAATATTTCGGTGACCTCAGTAATCGTTTGAAAATGATAAAATTGGCTGTCTTGGATGCCCCAAAAGTCTCTTTGGAAACGCACAACCAAATCTATCAACTCGAAAAACGCTTAGAAACCGTCAGCCGTACCCTCAACGGTGATGCCTCTTTAGCACGCAGAGAGTTCGAAACGACCCCCTCAGTAAACAACCGTATTTTCAGCATTCAAGGCGATTTATGGAACTCAACGAATGCGCCTTCTATTTCGCAGAAAGCCAGTTATGATATCGCTTCAAAGCAAATGAGTGGCATTGTGTCAGATTTAAAAGCGATAAATATCGAAGTGGAAAAAATAGAAACTGCTCTTGAAAAAGCAGGTGCGCCTTATACGCCCGGACGAACGATTGAATGGAAGAACTGATATTGTTTTTTATTCACTGCACATCGATTTAATCTTAAAGTGCTGTTATTTAATTGTTTACAAATTAAACAATGCCGCAAATTCTAAATTTGCGGCATTGTTTTTTTACAAAAATTACTTTTTAAACATTTTAAACATTTTAAACATTTTAAAATAGTTTTACTTGGTAACAGCAGATGATAAAACATAATAATTTTTGTCCACTGCTACCACTCCTACCCTCTTCGCTTTTAGCTTTTGCCAATCCGTTTTTGGATAAATTGTCAATTCTTTTTTATTGTTTAACATTATTTTTACGGGCATATCAAACCCCGCAACGCAATTCGTCCACCGATATTCAACATGCCTTTTTGACAACTTATATGCCAACACAGGAATGCGAATATCTCTCAAATATTGGTCAAAAACCTTCGATAAATCCCGTTTTGCCCCTTCACTCACATAGTTTTCAATCTGTTTTGTCGTCACCGTTTGGTGATAAAATGTCTTATTCAGACCCCTCAGTATAGACCGCCATTGAGCATCATCATTTACTATTTGGCGTATCGTATGCAGCATATTGCCGCCTTTAGGGTACATATCGCCCGAGCCTTCACTGTTCACATCGTATTGTCCAATAATTGGTTCTTTGTTACCAATAATTTTACGTGTACCTATCACATACGCTGCACCCGCTTCTTTGCCATAATAATACTCCGTAAACAAGTTCTCCGAATAGTTCGTAAATGACTCGTGAATCCACATATCCGCTATGTCTTTGTAAGTGATATTGTTCGCAAACCACTCATGCCCCGATTCATGAATGATGATAAAATCCCATTTCAAACCCCAACCAGTACCCGACAAATCACGTCCCAAATAACCATTTGCGTACTTATTGCCATACGTCACCGAGCTCTGATGCTCCATGCCCAAATATGGTACTTCCACCAATTTATAGCCATCTTCATAAAACGGATAAGGTCCAAACCAATGCTCAAACGCCCGCATCATTGAATCTGCTTGCTTAAATTGCACTTTCGCTTTCTCCAAATTTTCAGGCAAAACATAATAATTCATGCTTAATTTGCCTTTTTCTCCTTGGTAATCGCTTGAAAAATGGACATAATTTGCAATATTGACATTCACACCATAATTATTAATCGGATTTTGAACAAACCAATCGAACGTCTTTGTTCCATCACCATTCACCGTCGTTTTGCGCAAACGCCCATTCGATATGTCCATCAAATCGGGTGGCACCGTCACCGAAATCAGCATCGAATCCGCTTCATCATACATATGATCTTTGCAGGGCCACCACACACTCGCGCCCAAACCTTGACAGGATGTGGCGACAAAATGCTGCCCATTTGTGTCTTTCGACCATGAAAAACCCCCGTCCCAAGGTGCCCGTTTAGCCACCTTCGGCTTACCCGAATATTCTACGACCACAGACTCTAAATGCCCTTTTATTTGCGGTTTTTCAAGACGAATCATATACGCATTTTGACCTTGTTTTGTAAACGTCAAAGGCTTTCCATCTTGCAAAATGCGTCCAATACTGAGGGGGGGTTGTAAATCAATTTGCAGCGTTTGATGTGGCTCAATGACCTTGTAAAAAACCGTTGTACTACCGTCAAGGCTCTGTTTGTCGGGGTCAACCCGCACCCGCAATTCGTAATATGTCAAATCCCACCACGCCCGTTCGCGGGTAATGCTGCCACGCAGGGTGTCATCGTGGGTAAATGTGTTTTGTGAAAAAAGGAGGGTTGGCAACAGCAGCAGGGTAAGCAGCGATTTAAGCATATTCATTTATCGTTTGTTCTAAAATAAACATTATTTCCTTAAATTTGAGCATAAATGTAGAAATTTTGACAGAACTAATGGATTACTTCCTCGACCAATTTGACAATCGAAACCGATAAAACACAAGCTGTTTTGAATGCTATTATCCGTTATTGTAAGCGTTTGAATATCTATTTGATTGATTTTTTGCAAAATGAACTTGTTTTAGATGTTTGAGAACAGAAAAAGTATCAAAAAGATAGTATTTTTACATAAAAATATAAAATATGATGTACACAACTTATCATCTGTCATCAGCGCAAGATGTCAATTCCGATATTTTAGACGCTATCAAAGCGGCTTTTAAATCAAAACCCATTACCATCATTGTTGAAGAAGATGAGAGTGATTTTGACCTCTCATCGGATATGATAGACGTTTTGGACGACCGCTTACAGGAAGACGAAACTTCTTACCTAACGGCTGAAAGTTCGATAAATCAACTCAATCAAAAATATGGCTTATAAGATAATTGTCTCCCCTCGCGCTCAAAAAGAAATCGAAAATGCCATTGATTTCTATGCTTTGTATAGCCCAAATGCACCTCAAAAATTTATAACATCCCTTTCCGAAGCCTACAAAACCTTAGAAACTTCTCCATTTTTCAGGGTACGCCATAAAAACATTAGAGCTTTTAAATTGAACAAATTTCCTTATTCTCTCTTTTTTGTGGTCAATGACACATTAAAATTGGTTAAAATTTTGGCTTGTTTTCACAACAAGAGAAATCCCAATAAAAGACCATAAAGGGCATAGTTACACGGTATTTTCCAACAAAAACTTATGTATGCTTTTTTAATGCGGCAGAGCCGCTTAATATTTGTAGCCAATCACAATATAAATATTCTTCGAGGTGCAGAACACCGTAATTGTAGCATTTGTTACGGTGCGCGGCACCTTGGATGCGTTTTATTATCTGTTTACTACAAATATTAAGCGGCTCTGACGCATTTAAGACTAAAAAAAAATCCTGAACTTTATGGTTTCAAAGTTCGGGAGAATTCATGTTGTGCATAAAAACTAAAAAAAGAACGGTCAATTCTTCGGCGAACAAATCCATGAACCCTACCAAAACAACCGTTCCGTAGCACTTTTTTTTGAAAAAAGTACCCGTTTTCGTCCCAATAAAATCGGGAACAGGACAACACTCTGTTCAACGGCTTGTCATCCGACTTAACTTTTGAGCTGGAGGGACGACCCCAAACGAAAACCCAAATTGTTGTTGCAATTCGTTGGCGAGTTGTAGTTGCGATTCGCAACGCCGCAGTTATGCGCGTTGTTGTTCCAGCTACCGCCGCGATTCACGCGGGTCGAACCTTACGAGTGTTGACCTTTGAACTCAAAAATAAGCATTTTTATACCCATTTTTATTTTCTCAAAAATAAAATCCGCTTCGCGGATTTTATAGCCCTTCATACATGCGCTCAAAGATGTCGTTTTGCTCGTTGCTTCGCTCCCGCTTCGCAGACTCCGCAAAAACGACACCTTTTCACTCAATTCTTTTTCCTGTTTTCTTTCTTTTTCTTTGCTCAAAGTTAAGTCTTCTCGACAAGCCGTCTCACTGGAGGGACGACCCCAAACGAAAACCCAAAGAGTTGCAGCAAAACGTCGGCGAGTCGCAGGCGCGATACGCAACGCCGCAGTAATGCGCGTAGTCGTACCAGCCACCGCCGCGATCCACGCGGGTCGAACCCGTTTCAGCACCTTTAGGGTTCGTAACATGAGTATTACCATAGTCCTCATACCAATCATGACACCATTCCCACACATTGCCACTCATATCGTGGATACCCAATTCATTGGCTTTTTTTGTGCCAACAGGATGTGTTTTACTGTCTGAATTTTCCCAATACCAAGCCACTTCATCGATATTATTACTGCCACTGTATTCAAATTGATTACCGCCTCTGCCTCTTGCGGCAAACTCCCACTCTGCTTCGGTCGGCAAACGATAGACTTTGCCTGTTTTTTCGTTGATTCTTTTGATAAATGCTTGACAATCTACCCAACTCACATTTTCAACAGGCAAATCATCGCCTTTAAAATGAGACGGATTGTTGCCCATAATTGCCTGCCATTGTTTTTGAGTAATAGGGTATTTACCGATATAAAAATCACTCAATGTGACTTTTTGCTTTTCTCTCGTAAAATTGCCGCCCTTCACCAGTACCATTTCAGGCTCTAACCGCTTCAACAAAGCCTGTTTTTGGCGGTCTTTTTCGGCCGCTTCGCGTTTTCCCTTTGCCGTTTCTTCTTGTTGTCGTTTGAGTTCGGCTTGATATTGCCGTTCCTGCTCTTTTTTATCGGCTTCTATTTTTGCCAAACGCTCGCGTTCACGGCGGTCAGCTTCTGCTTTTTCTGCTTTGGCTTGGCGGTATTTTTCTTCTTTTTCAAGCCGTAATCTTTCTGTTTCGTCATCAACAAATTGCCAATCCACCATTTTCTGTCGCGCTATTGTTGCAAATGAGCTATCGGGAAAATCGTCCACAAACTCATCAAAATCTTCATAATGACGGCTATTTTTCATTTTTTCCCATTTCGCCTCTGCCCTTTTTTCTTTCAACAATGTGCGAACAGATGCTTTATAGTCCTTTTGTGTGAAATCTCTAAGAAATTTTTCTAATAAAAGAATACTCTGTGTTTTCATCGCTGCTTTGTACGCTCGCTCTTCAGGCGACCCTTTTAGTTTTTCCAGAATTTCTTTTGCTTCATTCGCAAATTGTCCATCAGGATATTTTTGCAAATAGTGTGAGTAGCTCTCTTCTGTATTTTCTGCTTTTGCAGCTTGCCAGTCTCCCAATTCATTAGGTCTAACATGAAAATAAAACTCCCCCAAATCATCACCCGACACATCTAATGGGCGAAAAAGGGGTGTTTGCCGATTATTTGTTTTGCGTTCGACGCGCGACTTGATTTGAGTATAAAGGCTTGACGTTGCTAACGAGCCTTTATTTTCTTTCAGCGCATCCAATAAACAAGCTGCAAACGGGCTATTTTCTCCTGCTTTGCCATCATAAGCCCTCTCGCGTGAATGGCTCGACGTGATACCAATCCGTGAATTAAGTGTTTCTGACTTGCTTGTTGTTATTTCGATGTCGCCTTTACTGCCTGTTACAAAAAGCGACCCTGCAAAACACGCATCCACAATCAACAACGTATGTAAACTTTTGATACGGTTCAAACGGTCTCGAATATCACTCACTGATACCCATTCAGCTTCGTCTTTCGTATCGGCATTGACAGGAATCCAAAAACCCAGATTGTCTTCAGTAAAACCATGACCAGAGAAATAAATCAACAGGTTGTCATTAGGCGTGACTTTCTCTTTCAAAGATTTGAAAGCCGATAAAATATTAGGGCGAGTGGCGTTTTCATTAAATAGAATTGTAATATGCTTTTCATCAAAAGCATAACGTGTGGTCAACTCTGCCAAAATATTTTCGGTATCTTTGACACAATTCGCCAAAGGTGATTTTTTATATTGGTCAATACCGATTGCCAAAATGTAGTTTTTCCCTTTCGATAGGGAGGGGGTGTCGTGTGGCGGTTTGCCAATGCCTTTCGTGTTGTCCATAATGTCAAAAAATTGAGATTAGGACAAAGATAAAAATATTACATTTCTGTTGTATAAAAGCCTCTTAAATAGTGCAAATTGCTCTATTTTTCACAAAAAAAAACGGTCAAACGAGGCATTTGCTTCCCAAGAAGCCCTTTTCACCATCGTTAACCGCCATTTTTACTAAAAATAAAACCTAACTCTTGGTTTGTATTTCCTTTTTTATGCCACAAAAGTAGGACTGCAATGTTATCTGAACATTAATCCAGTCTTAATGAATTGTAAAATCGCCTGATTCTTTCCTATTTTTGCACAATCACTCTTTTTTCTTGTAAATTTGTAGAAAAATATGCCTCGTCGTGACGTTTATCATTACCAAATCCGAGAAGCTCTTGAAAAAGACGGTTGGACAATAACAGATGATCCGCTTGATTTGACAACAGGTAGCGTCGAATTATATGCTGATTTAGGTGCAGACCTTTTAGCTGCGGAAAAAGAAATGGTAAAAATAGCCGTCGAAATTAAATCTTTTACAGAAGAACAGTCTCCTGTTTCAGAGTTTCACAAAGCAATAGGGCAATATGACACCTACGGATTTGCATTATAAGATATTGAAAATGAAAGAATTATATATTTGGCAATTCCCTTGAGCGCATGGAACGGCTTTTTTAAACGACCGCTCATTCAACGAATAGTTAAAGAAAAACCGTTGAGAATTATTGTTGTTGATATTATTCAAAAAAAAGTAATAAAATGGATAAAGTGAAAAATTATCAAGAGGCAATTGTAGGTTTATTAAATGAATATGCTCTTTTTTTAGGCAAATCCAATATTAAGCCGACGGTCATTGCTGACCAGGAAAACAACCATTTTCAATTGGTCAAAATTGGTTGGGATAGTCTACAACATTATACTTTTGGTGTTTTATTCCATTTTGACATCATAAACGGTAAAATTTGGTTGCAACTCAATAATACCGAATTCTACATCGCAGATGAATTAATCGAACGCGGTGTCCCAAAATCTGATATTGTTTTGGGCTTCCAACCGCCCACTGTCCGACAACAAAAAGGTTTTGCTCTTGCTTAAAAAAACGAAATAATTAAAAAGCTATGACTGTTCAAAAGTCATAGCTTTTTTTAGATTACCTCTTAATATTAATAAACATTGTTTACTTTTATTACAATGTTTACAAAGTTTAAATAATAAATAAATTCAAAAATATATGAAAAAAGCTCTTTTTTTCGTGTTTACTCTCTTTTTTGCCACATGTACATCCCCTCAGTATTCTGGGCGATCAAATTCAAAACCCATATTCGATTGGCAAGGACATCGAGGCGCACGTGGTTTATTGCCCGAAAATACGATTCCTGCTTTCATAAAAGCGTTGGAATTGGGTGTGACCACACTCGAACTCGATTTAGCAGTCACGAAAGACAGCCAACTTGTCATCTCGCATGAACCGTGGCTGAATGCCGAAATTTGCCAAAACGCGGACAATACGCCTATCCCCAAAGTCGAAGCCGAAAGTCGCTTGATTTGGCACATGAGTGCCTATGAAGTAAAGAAATACGACTGCGGCAGCCGTGGCAATCCGCGCTTTCCGACCCAACAACGTATGCGGGTTTTCAAACCGACTTTAGCGGAAATGGTGGCGGAAGTCACCGCGTATTGTAAAGAAAATAAGCGTCCCTTACCCTATTTTAATATCGAAATCAAAACAAATTTAGCATGGGATGAATTGCGCACCCCCTCAGTAAAAACCTTTGCAGAATTGACTTTGGCGCATATCAAACGTCTAAAAATCTATGATAAAACGTGTATTCAATCTTTCGACCCGCGTGCGCTCGAAGCAATCCATATGATGGACAAAAAAATAACAACGGCGTTATTGATTGAAAATGAAGAGACGATTCAAGCTAACTTGTCAAAAATCAGTTTCAAACCGAGTATTTACAGCCCTTCTTTTCTTTTGGTGGATAAAAAAATGGTGGATTACTGCCATGCAAAAAACATACGTGTGATTCCGTGGACAGTGAATGATGTGGCGTCAATGAAAGAATTGATAAAAATAGGTGTAGATGGCATAATCACGGATTATCCTGACCGTATTGTACGATAAACGATAACGACGTCTAAACTTTGGGTAAGTGAACTAAAATGAAATTATTTTATTTAAATTATTGACTATCAATAGTTTAAATCACTAAAGTTTACATTTATTACTTTGTAAACTATGTTTATAAAGTAAACAAGTTTTAACAAATCATATTGTTTTACGTAGTTTAAGATTCCTTGATACTTTTAACAATATTCAAAACCGCACCGAGCAAAAGGGGGGTTTTCATGTTCTCTTCAAAATTTTTGGCATCGTCGTAACTACCCCTCAGTATACCGCCATGTAAACGGGTAATGACCTCCGACCGAAGCGATTTGTCTTTTGCCAACAAAGCTAAAACTGATGTTTTTTCCTTTTCAAATTCCGCTTGTTTTTGTTTTGCAATTTGGTCTTTTTGTGCTAATTCTTGCTGTTTTAAGACTTCTTGTCGTGCTTTTTTATTATCTTCCTCTTTGTTAGGCTCTTTCGCCGAATAGACATAACCTTGACGAACTGCTTGAACAAAAAAGCCCGCCGCTTCTTTAACCTTTCCTTGTGACACCGCATTTTCTGTGACCCGAACGGCTTGTAGAAAGGCTTCTTCGCTGTGATTTAGCACCAATGAGCGCAACATTTTGGCAGAAACACCCCAATTTTGGCAAACCAAAGGGGATAAATCAACAATCAATCGCTCCTTTTCTAAGTTTGGTGAAGCCACAGATTCCCCTTTTTTTAACTTTATGGGTTTCGTTTTGGACACATCGCCACGCGCCAATTGTCCGCCGCCCGTTTCTTTTATGTGAAAAATGATTGCAACGACTTTTTTCCCTTTTTTGACTTCTTGATACGCAAAACCGATGTCTGTGGTGTCCATCAATCGCTTTTGTGCTTCATTTAAAACGGCAGATTTGAAGTGTCCATACAGTTCATATTTATCAGCAACACCCAACATTTCTTTCAATTCTTCGAGCAAAATTTCGACAGTTTGCTGCCGACGACCCCAATATTGCTTCAAAAGATGGTATAAACGGATACTCGTGCCCGTGCGTAGAAATTTATAATTCCGCAAATCTACTTTCGTAAAGTCTTTTTGCAGTTGCAAAAGGAAAGGTTTTAACTGTGGATGAAAAGTCAAACGGATAAAAAGAGGGTCATTTTTGACCATTTTTTCAGGTTTTGCAAAACCCGCAATTAAGTTGGTTTCCAGCACCATGCGCTGCCCCTTTTCATCTTTATAAGTCACGACGACGCGCCGTTCTAGCAACCGAGAAGCAGCATCTAAAACATACCGATAGACGCTCCCACCATCTGAAATACCCAAAAAATTGATGAGATCTTTGACATATACGGTGTATTCCTTGAAATCTTCGTCTTCAGGGGCGATGTCGGAACACATTTTCCCAAATATCAGAAATTCCCAAAAACTCATATTGTCTTTGTATTTCGCTCTGATAAAATCATTGGATTGCACAAAAATATGCTCCGAATTAGCCAAAACGACAACGGGTTTGTTGTCCAATTCTTCTTGTTCCATGTCTTAAAATTTGGGTAAAAATATCAATTATCATTCACTTTTGCGAATAATGATAGTTTATAAACAGGAAGATTTTTGGACGTCCGTACATTTTATGATAGTTGGAAACTCTGTCCTTTGATTTCTATCCGTATATTTTATGATGTATGACGCTGTAGGAATTGCATTAACATACAAACGTATATTTTATGATAATAACCCGTATAAATCGTGATAGGAGTACGTATATTTCACGATAAAAGCACGTACATTTTGCGATATTTGAGCGTATAAAGTTCGATAAAAGCACGTATATTTTATGATGTTATCACGTATATTTTACGATATTAAATCGTATAACTGATTGATTATCATATAGTTACATGCATCCTAAACAATAAACAATAAAACTTTATAAACTTATAAAAACAACAACTAAAATGATTGTTGTTTTTATAAGTTTATGAATAAAGTCTACAAGAATGAGCATTGATTAATATACTTTTTTTTGTTTTTTTAAAATCTTCGCACCGCAACTATCAGACTTTATACGGGCGAAAACAAAAAACAACTATCAGAGATTCTACGACTTTCGATAATTTGGTATGGCGTTTATTGCGCCCTTCTGTTTTTCATAGCCCTCTAAATAGTTTAAAATCATATCATTTATAACCTCTTTAAAATTCAGTCTTTCCCAATAAGCTATTGCTTTGAGTTTTTCCAAAAGATTTTCATCTACAATGAAAGTGGCGCGGGTTTCATGCCCTTTCAGTCCGCGTTTGATGGATGCTACGGCTTCCGTTTCTTTAGTTAGAGAGAGCGTTGGTTGTGGTTCGGGTGCAACGATGGCGGGTTCTTCTACCACGATTTCGATGGGTAAAAGGGTTTTTCTGGGCATCGCGAGCAACATATCGGCGTTAATTAAGTTCTTTTTTGCCATTTTTATATTTTTTACTTGGTTTACAATGTTTACATTGATTACAATTATTACTTTTTAAACACATTAAACAAGACTAATTATTTCTTCTGCCAAAAGCCGATAATCTTCTGCGCCAATACTCCGTGGGGCATAACGGAAAATGTCCAATCCTTGTGTCGGTGCTTCCGCCAATGCGACATTCTCACGGATAATCGTTTTAAAAGCGACCTCTCCCAGTGAGTGCGCAATCGTATCCGATACATTTCGATTGAGGATTTTACGTCCATCAAACTTTGTCACAAACACCTTATCGACACTCAAACCGATACGCCCTATGGCTTCATTGAGTACAGCATACCCTTTCAAAGCGAGAAATTCAGCTTCAATCGGCACATAAATGTCATCGCTGCTCACAAAGGCATTGATGGTTAAAAGACCCAGAGAAGGCGGGCAGTCCAAAATAATGTAATCATACTGAGGGGTCAAGGGCATGAGCAATCGGTTCAAAATTTCCTCCCTTTTAAACTCCGCAGACAGTTCGATTTCTGCTTTTATGAGTTCTAACGATGAGGGGATGAGATCGAGACCACGCTCTTGGGGCGTATTGCCCGCCAATATTTTCACAGGTTCGAGAGCATATTCACCGCGAAGTGCCCCATAGATTGGACGGTTTACGTCGACGATACCCAAACTTTGAGTGAGGTTAAATTGAGGATCGAGGTCAACGAGAAGAACTTTTTTTCCAGCCCGTTGTAAGGCAGCCCCGATGTTGATGCTGGAAGTTGTTTTCCCAACACCGCCTTTAAAATTGGCGATTGAAATTGTTTTGGTCATACTTTTTTCTTGATTTAAACAATGTTTAACATGTTTACAAAGTTTATTATGATTACTTTGTTTGCAAAGATTCAATAGTTTTTTGTGTTTACATAACATTGTCTCTTTTTTCTTGAAAGCTGTAAAATAGTCGGTTAATTCGACTTGCAAAACAGTTTTTCTACTTTTCTGAATGAACAAAATGCTTGAAATTGTCGTGATTTCTTGCTTTTAAGCGTATTATACTAAAACTTTAAGGTTTGTATTGCTGTTGGATAAACGAAGTGTTTAAAAATCAAAAATTTTCTAAAAAAGAAATGCCATTTTACATTGTAAATATTTTTTGGACAGAGGCAATTATTAAACAAAGTTTACAATGTAAAAATAGTTTATAAAGTAACATTCATGAAACCCATGTCATTTTTTTACAAAGGTCATTGCTCAACATGATATCTATCATGTCCTGTAAGTAAGGTAGGGGACAACTTTGACCATAAAATCTATTCATCCATTCATCCATATTCTAAAATTTGATTTTATGAAACCAGTAAAAAGTATTCTCGTTCCTGTCGATTTTTCAGACAATTCGAAAGCTGCCTACGAATTTGCTGTTTCTTTGGCAGAGGATTTAGGCGCAGAATCAGTGAAAGTTTTATACGTCTATGACGATTATATGCCCACAGCGCCACTTGCCGACCCTCTTATTATTCCTTCGGGTAAATCAACCAAAGAACTTGATGCAGAATTGCAACAATTCATGGATACAGAAGAAGCAGAACTGAAAGGCGTATTGGTGCAACGAAAAACGCGCATCCACACACAAACAGTCTTTGGTTTACCGAGTGATACCATCATTGGTTTTTCAGAGACGGGTGAATATGACCTAATCGTTATGGGAACAACAGGGAAAAAAAACTTAAGTGAACTGTGGTTTGGCTCAACAGCAACACTGGTTTCACAAAAAGCAAGTTGTCCTGTGTTATTGGTTCCATCGGGTGTGATGTACAAAAAGCCAAAAGAGATGATTTATGCCTGTGATTTTGAGCATATATCCACCAACCATTTGAGTGTGGTGACAGATATTGCCCAAACTTTGAAAACCGATGTCGAGTTATTGTATGTCAAGACAGATGAAAGCGATCCTAAGCAATATACCGTTGATGTAAAAGCACTACATCATATATTCAAAGCAGATGCGCCTGATGTGAATTTTACAGCTCATGTCATCGAGGAAGATTCGGTCGTGGCGGGAGTGAACAGTTTTGCAGAAAAAGCGGGTGCTGATTTTGTTGTCGTGGTCACCAAATATCGCTCGTTTTGGCAACGCTTTATACATGTCAGCATGACAAAACAATTGGCTATGTATGCGAACATACCTGTTTTGATTGTACATGTGAAAGAATGATGCAATCTATATCATCAAAAACAGCCATTGTAAACTGTGTTTAAAATATAAACACAGTTTACAATGGCTGTTTTACATATTTTCCTTCTTCGACATCTCAAAAACTCACCTAACTTTGCGGCATGAATGAGACAAATAAAGATGTTCACCCTGCACATGCCGGCATTCGCTCGATTCGCCATGGTATTTTTGCCAATCTTTTTTTAGCACTTGTCAAAGGCTTGGTAGGTTTTTGGGGTCATTCATTTGCATTAATTGCAGATGCTATTGAATCCACAGCCGATATTTTTACCTCACTTATTGTCTGGATTGGACTCAAATCTGCCTCAAAACCACCCGACGAAGACCATCCTTATGGTCACGGTCGTGCCGAACCTTTGGCGGGTATTGTCGTGGCGTTATCCCTTTTTGGGGCGGCAATATATATCGGTTATGAAAGTATTCGGCTTATCAAAACGCCACACCAAACGCCAGCAGCTTATACCTTGATTGTCCTTACTGGTGTTATTATTATAAAAGAATTTATGTTTCGGTATGTCACAAGAATTGCCAATGACATTGGAAGTACGGCAGTCAAAGGCGATGCTTGGCACCACCGGAGTGATGCGATAACCAGTTTAACTGCTGCTATTGGTATTACGATTGCCATTATTGGTGGCAAAGGGTATGAAAATGCAGACGATTGGGCGGCGTTAATCGCAGCCTGTTTTATTGTTTTTAATGCGTGGCATATTTTCGTACCTGCCTTAAACGAAGTGATGGACAAAGCACCCCCTCAGTATTTGCTCGAAGAAGTCAAAACTTTAGCCCGTGAAGTGCCAGGTGTGCAAGACGTTGAGAAGTGTTTTATTCGAAAATCAGGCTTTGAATTTTTTGTTGATATTCATGTGGTTGTGGACAGTAATTTGACGGTTAAGGAAGGACATAAAATTGGGCATGATGTCAAAGACTATATTATGAAGCATAAGCCTTTGATTTATAACGTTTTGACCCATATTGAGCCATCACATTCGTAAACTATGTAATTATTTTTTACAAAGTAATCATTGTAAAAAATGTTTACATAGTAAAATATTATTACAAAAAAACTAAGCTTTAATTGGCTTTTGGAATCGTTTTTCCTTTACGTGGTTTTTTTATTTTTGGCGTAATAAAATCGTAGAATACATTGAGCGAAATGAAGTAAGAACGGAAGCTGCCATAGTCCTTTCGAGATTGTTGCCCGCGTGTAATAAGTACAGGTTCAGGGTTTTTATAAACATAATTCATAGAAAGGGAATGCCTAAGCGATAAGCCTAACCGAGAATTAAAATACCTTTTAATACCCACAATTAAAGAAAAATCGGACGAGTTGTAACCAATCGTATTGACAAGGTTTTGTTGCAATGAATCCCTCAAAGAGTAACTTTTTAGGATTGTCGTTTCAGATTTCAAAAGCCGACCATACGACATGCCGATATAAAAATTCCACCGATAATGCCCGAATTCCGATTTATCATAGAAATAATTGAACAAAAAAGGCACTTCGGCATAGTGTAAGGTGATATAAGCCAAGCGTTTGTTTTTGGCTTGTTCGTTAGTACTCGGTTCTGCTCCACGCTTCGAATAGAGTAATTCGGTGCTGATATCCATATCTTTCCGTAGAATAACAGCGCCACGCAAGCCAAAATTGAAGCCTTTTTTTTTGTAACCGAATTGTTCGTCACCATCAATTTGCGACAAATTAACCCCTGCTGTTGCCCCTGCTTTGAATAAGCTGCTGTATTTTTGAGCTAACAATGTATTTTGTGCAAAAAACAATAATAAAAAGTAAAGTGTTTGTTTTTTAGTCATATCGTAAGTGATTTTAGCCTTCAAAATAAACAAAATTGCGTTATTGTTTCATCATCTACGAATATTTTAGACCTTACGTGTCTTTACATCAAAATAAAACAATGGAAATCTCACTTTCAGGAAAAAAAGCCTTTATCGGTGGCAGTTCGCAAGGTATCGGTTTTGCAATTGCAGAATGTATGGCAGCATGTGGCGCAGATGTGACTTTAACCAGCCGCAATGAAGCCAAACTCAAAGAAGCGGTGTCAAAATTGCCGAAAAAACGTGGACAACACCACGATTACCTCGCCATTGACTTCGGCGATTTGAAAAAATTAGAAAAATCATTGGCAAAATATCAATCAAAAACGGCTAAAAATCCTGTTAGCATACTCGTTTTGAACTCTGGCGGTCCGACACCGAGTACAGCGTTTGAAGCAACACCCCCTCAGTATCAAGCCTATTTTGAGGAAGCTATCATCGCCAGTCAGATGCTCGCACAAGCTTTTGTTCCTGCCATGAAAGAGCGCGGTTATGGGCGTATTTTGACCGTTTTGAGTACGACGGTGAAGCAACCGAAATTAGATTTAGGCATCTCTAATACCATCCGCGCTGCCCTTGCGAATTGGGCAAAATCTTTATCAATTGAATTAGGCGGTTTTGGCATCACCGTCAATAATTTACTGCCAGGGCTTATTCAGACTGAAAGATTGAATGAATTGATGGATATTCGCGCAAAAAAAGCCCAAATATCAAGGGAAAACGTGGCAATTCAGATGGCGCAAACCATTCCTGCCCAACGCATCGGTTCGCCAAAAGATTTGGGTAATATGGCGGCTTTTTTAGCTTCTGATTTGGCATCGTATATTAATGGTGTCAATGTGCCTGTTGATGGTGGTTTTTTGGGCACTTTATAAGGCTATTTCCTGTACACGAGGAAAAAATGCCTAAAATAGCATAAGTTTGTCGAATCTACTTATGTTTGATAATCAATGTTTTGTAACTTTGAACGTCAATTATTAACAATAATGCAATAAAAATAACTAAATATCATGGCTAAATTCACGCTTAATATCAACGGGAAACCGACGACACTCGATGCTGAACCGAATATGCCTTTGCTTTGGGTTCTGCGCGATATCATTGGTTTGACAGGTACAAAATTCGGCTGCGGCATCAGCCAATGCGGTGCTTGCACCGTACATCTCAATGGGAAGCCCGTTCGCTCTTGCTCTGTACCCCTCAGTCAAATAAAAAAAGGAAAAATCACCACGATTGAAGGTCTTTCAACCGACACCAATCACGTCGTTCAACAGGCATGGATCGCAGAGCAAGTGCCCCAGTGCGGCTATTGTCAAAGTGGACAAATCATGAGTGCGGTGGCTTTATTGAAATCCAATCCAAAACCCACTGATGCCGATATTGACAATGCGATGTCAGGCAATCTCTGCCGTTGCGGTACGTATCAACGCATCAAGAAAGCCATTCATTTGGCATCTGATATGTTGAAAGACAACGGTGGCAAAGCGGAAATGCCTAAGATGAAAACGTCTTCTTCGCTGAAAGGGTAGGGGACTTTCTAATTAGGATTTTTGGGATTTTTTTCGGGTGCTAAGGATTATGATACGACAACTTTTGGAAATTTTTAAATTTTTCAAAAGTTTAAAAATCAATAAGTTATGACATCTTAAATCATGCTTCAATTCCTTTAAACGACTACTCATTTTTTAACAAAAACACTCAAAATAGGTCGAAATATGATGCCTCTGGCTTCATCAAGCTAAAAGCATGACTGAGGGGGGTGTTTTTCAAAATTTAAAAACAATGATATCAAATATAGATCGTCGCAGTTTCTTAAAATGGTCGGGTGCTTTAGCGATTGGGTTTACATTGCCGAGTTTTGCCAAAGCCAATACGGTTGGCAATGCGCTCACCGATACGCTTGAGGGCGAATTGAACGCTTTTGTTGTAATTACAAAAGATAATAAAATTACGATTTTTAACCCACGTCCCGATATGGGACAAGGCTCAACGCAAGCGATGCCAATGCTGATTGCGGAAGAATTGGAGGTGCGCCTTGAAGATGTCCATATTGTTTCGACAACAGGTGCAAAAAAGCACGGCGGACAAGGTGCAGGAGGGTCGACTTCTGTGCGCACGAAGTTCAAAGCTTTGCGTGAAGCCGGCGCACAAGCCCGAGAGATGTTGACTGAAGCAGCAGCCAAACGGTGGGGCGTTTCCGTTGATGAATGTTATGCCGAAAATGGTCAAATTATTCATAAATCAAGCAAAAAAGCCTTGAATTATGGTGAATTGGTAGAAGATGCCTCGAAATTGGCAGTACCAAAATCGCCAAAATTGAAAGAACCAAAAGACTTTAAGCTCATTGGGAAAAGCCTACCACGGCTCGATGTACCGACCCGCGTAAACGGTACGGCGATGTATGGCATTGATGCCAAAATAGCGGGTATGCTGTACGCCGTTGTGTTGCATTCGCCTGTTATTCATGGAAAAATTGTCAGTATTGACGATTCGGCAGCCTTGAAAGTGGCAGGTGTGAAGAAAATTGTAAAGATAGAACGGGCTTTGCCGCATAAAACTATAGACGCTGTGGCAATCGTTGCGACCAATACATGGGCAGCGATTCAAGGGCGCAATGCCTTGAAAGTGACTTGGGATAATGGTGATTTTGACAAGGTTTCAACAGAAGCGTATTTCAAAAATGTCCACAAATCTGTCAAAGATACTGAGGGGGGCTTCACAAATAAAGATGCTAAAGGCAATGTCAAAGACGCTTTGGCTAAAGCTAAAAAAGTGGTGACAGGTGAATACGAAACGCCTTTTACGGCTCATGCACCGATTGAACCTGAAAATTGTACGGCATGGGTGCAAGGTGATAAGGTCGAAATTTGGGCACCGACGCAAGGACCTGATTGGCTAATAGGTACGGTGGCGCAAAAAAACGGCTTCAAACCCGAGAATATTAAGGTCAATCCGATGCTTTTAGGCGGTGCTTTTGGGCGCAAAGCCTACTTTGATTTTGTGACGGAAGCCGTTGATTTGTCT
This sequence comes from Saprospiraceae bacterium, assembly GCA_043744455.1. Taxonomy (GTDB): domain Bacteria; phylum Bacteroidota; class Bacteroidia; order Chitinophagales; family Saprospiraceae; genus JAAFJT01. Next base: position 24,455 of record JAYTUQ010000189.1, read on the forward strand.
AAAAAACTCAATGCACCTGTAAAGTTGATGTGGACACGCGAAGATGATTTGATGCAAGGTCCCGTGCGCCCGGGAATGGTCTATGGACTGCGGGGTGGGTTGGACGAAAATAACAATTTAATTGCTTATGAAAACCGCATTGCTGGCGGTCTTTTGGGTTGGCAATTGGGCAAGACGCCGCCTGAAAAATCAGATGACAGTTGGGCAGAAGGTGTGAAGCAAGAGGACAGTCCTTACGAAATACCCAATCGGGCGCAAATATTTCATTTAGAAGATACGCATATTCCAATTGTGTGGTGGCGATCGGTTTATACGTCCACAAATTCGTTTGCGCATGAATGTTTTATGGACGAAATGGCACATGCGGCGGGTAAAGACCCTTTGCAATTCCGTTTAGATTTGTTGAAAGATGAGCCACGTTTTGCGAATGTCTTGACATTTGTCGCCGAAAAAGCGGGTTATGGCAAGCCTTTACCCGCAGGTCAGGCACAAGGCATTGCCATAGCTCATTCATTTGGTTCAACGGCGGCGTATGTTTTTACTGTTTCAAAACAAGGGAAAGGCGTAAAAATAGAAAAAGTCGTGGCGGCTATTGACTGCGGCATCGCTATCAATCCTGATAATGTGAAGGCACAAACAGAAGGCAACATCGTTATGGGTTTATCAGCAGCCTTGAAAGAGCCAATTACAATCGTAAATGGTGTAGTACAACAAACCAATTTCCATCAATTTACGCCTTATCGGATGAATGAAGTGCCACCGATGGAGATACATGTCATATCAAGCATCGAACAACCGGGTGGGGCAGGAGAGCCAGGTTTACCGCCTGTTGCGCCAGCTTTGTGCAATGCAATTTTTAATTTGACAGGCAAGAGAGTCCGGACTTTACCATTTGATTTGTCGAATTTGGAGTGAGTCTTTATAATATGTGGAAATAAATAAACTGTTACAGATTTTAAATAAATGAATTTTATTTAAAAATGATGCAGTAAACTTATAAAGCATTCCTTATCTTTGCATAAAGAGTTGATATTCAATAAAATGATATTAATTCTTTGTGGGGATTGTTTAGACCGATATGATGTACGTCATATCGGTCTTTTAT
>JAYTUQ010000190.1:0-6786 GCA_043744455.1 Saprospiraceae bacterium
CGAAAGAGACGAAGGTTTAGGAAACTTTTAAAGTTTCCTAAACCTAAATAGCCCCCCTCAGTATTTTGAGAAAAAAAAGGTAATTTCGACGTATAAAATGTTCTGTTGAGCAAAATGGAATCTGTTTTTGAAAAATTAAGGCGCAAAAATAACGATAGATTAGAGAATCTGTTGCTTTTGTCTCTTTATTCGGGCATTCGTTATTTGTTATTGGTGTATTGGTTATTGGTTGTCAATAACCAATACACCAATAACCAATACACCAGTAACCAATACACCAATAACCAATACACCAGTAACGAATAAACCCTCATTGTGCATTTTTTTTAATATTTATTTTGCCCAATTCTTTAAAGTTTCTATTTTGCATCAAAATATTGTTTTTCAAGCAACTAAGACGTCAAAACACTTCATTAAAGAATGAATGTTTTTAGAAATCAAATAACGGGCGATTCATTTGCCTCTATATTTTAATCTTATAAAACATAAGAATTAGGTATGAGATTAAACCGAACTCTACTCATTATGTCTCTTGCACTACCCCTCAGTATGGCAGCGCAAGACATCCACTTCACACAGTTTCAGTACGTGCCGCTGTCTGTTAACCCTGCTCAAACAGGGCTTTTTGAAGGCACTTTCCGTATCAGCGGGCTTTATCGTAGCCAATGGTATGGCGGCGGAACAGGTACCGTTAAGAATGGCTATCAAACGCCCGTTTTGCATATCGACTTACCGATAAAAGGTTTTCGGAAACAGGACTGGATTGGCATTGGGGTCAATTTGGTTCAAGACAAAACAGGTGTCGCAGCTTTGACCAATAATTTGGCGGGTATCAATGCGGCGTATCATATTGGTTTGGACAAAAAAGCATCGAATGTTTTGTCTTTTGGCGTTCAATATGGTTTTGTTTCGCGCAGGGTTGATGCGGATAAATTGCGTTTTCAAGACGGTATCCTCAGCAACGGGGCTAGTGTTGATGTTCGGAATATTGATACCAAAGGCAAATCGTATAGTGATTTTAATGTTGGCGCAAATTTTAGAGCCACTTTGAATCCTAAAACGAAGAATATGCTCAATATTGGCGTATCTGTAGAGCATTTGACAGGGCCCAAATACAACCTTATTACGACAACAATTTCTAAATTACCCATACGTTTAAATTTATATGGTGTAGTTGATTTCTCACTGACGAAGCAAATTACATTGCAACCTGCTGTTATCCTTCGAACAGCCGGTGGTCAAACGGAAACAATGGCACAAGCGATGGTCGGTTTCAAATTAGATCCGAAAAAGAATACCATCATAAAAGGCGGTTTGGGTTATCGTTTGGGCGATGCGGCTCAAGCACTCTTAGGTGTTGAATTAGGCGATTTGCGGGTTGGTGCATCTTATGATTTGACGACTTCGAACTTACGTACCAATACAAGTATCAAAGATGGTTTTGAAATCGCTATAGGTTATGTCGGTAAAATTTTCAAGAAACCAAATCCGCCAGCAACCATTCTTTGCCCAAAATACTAAATTAAATATAAAGTATGACATATGAATAAGGGAATAAGTTAATTTATATCTCCTTGTATATCAAAAATTAAAATTATTTTTCATTATGAAAATTAAAAATATCCTAATTCTCGTGCTTTTACTGAGGGGTGTCTCAACCATCGTTGCACAGCCCTTGAATGCGAGTCGTCCTGAATATATTTTGCAAGTTGCCGATACTAAATTTGAGGCAAAGGATTATTTCACTGCCCTCGAATGGTACACAAAGTATTATGATGACACAAAAGACCGTGGCGTACTTTTTAAAATGGGCATGGCGAATATGTATCTGCGTGACTATGCCCGCGCGGAGCAAAATTTCTCGCGTACTATGGCAAAGAAAAAAGGGGAAAGCGATGAGAATCCTGACACGCGGTTCTACTACGGCATGATGCTCAAAATGAATGAAAAATATGACGAAGCTCTCGTTACATTAGAAGAATACATTGCATCGGCAACGGATGAGAATAAAAAAACTTTAGCAAAATCTGAACTGGAGGGCGCACGTTTGGCGATGCGGATGAAAGAAAATACACAACTTTTACTTGAAAACATACCCGGTAAAGTCAATTCGCCGAATGCTGAATACTCCCCCTCAGTAACAACTGATGGTAATACGCTTTATTTTGCCGCTATGCGCGATGGTAAAGTGACCATTTTGAACGGTAAAGAAGGTGACTATTTTGCAAAAATATACAAATCGAACAAAAATACTGAGGGGGCTTGGGGTGCACCCGATGCGCTCGGTGGTGAAATAAATCGTATCGGTTCGCATCAAGGCAATGTGAGTATTTCAGAAGATGGTAAAACGATGTATTTTACGCGTTTTGCATTGGAAGGTAATGATATAGGCGAATCAAAAATTTATTATGCAACCCGTTCTGGCGACAACTGGAGTGCTGGAAATGAGGTAAAAGGCGTTAATGGTACTTGGATAGCTAAACACCCTTCTTTGGGCGAGATGTTCGGAAAACCTGCTTTGTTTTTTGCCTCAAATATGGAAGGTTCAAAAGGCGGTTATGATATTTATTACGCCAACTTCATCAGCGAAGGAGAGTTTAGCACACCTGTCAATTTGGGTGCAGTTATCAATACGGCGGGTGATGATGTCACGCCTTTTTACAAAAATGGTTTACTTTATTTTAGCTCCAATGGGCATATAAATATTGGAGGGTTAGATATTTTTAAATCACAATGGAATGGTTCGGAGTGGTCAATGCCTGAAAATATGGGCAAAGGTTACAACTCATCGGCAGATGACACCTATTATACAACAGATGATGCGGGTAATGCCTTTTTTACGTCAAACCGCCCGGGCCCACGTTCATTGAAAGGGAAAACGTGTTGCGATGATATTTATACAGTCAAAAAAGAACCCGTTATCATTACTGTTAACATAGATGTTGTTGATTCTAAAACGAATAAGCCACTAAAAGGCAATAGTTTCGACATCACAAATCGGTCAATGAAAGGAACAGCGACAAAAAAAACGGCTGATGTTTACACTGAAGTTATCCCTGGCAAATCGTCTTATATAGCCATTATCAGTAAGCCAGGTTATTTTAATGATACTTTGGAGTACAGTTCAGTAGATATTGACAAATCAACGACTATCAAAAAGACGGCGAAGTTAGTCCCTGTACCTAATGTTGTGATTTCACTGAGAGCAACGACAGAAACAGGTGGCAAGCCGTTGGCAGGCGTAAATTACGTGCTTGCTGAAGCAGGTTCAAAAAATGCAGATGGTAAAACGGGTGATATCTACTCAGCTATTTTGAAAAAAGAAAGTGTTTATCGTTTAATTGCTTCAAAAGCAGGTTATACGTCTGATACAGTTGTTTTTAATACAAAAGGGGTTAATGAATCAACTGAAATTGAAAAATTGTTGAAGTTGAAGCCCAAAATAATCACAGTTAAACGCAATGAAGCCATTAAGCTGAATAATATTTTCTATAAATACGATAAATTTGAGGCAACTGAAGCGCATTTAGACAATTACGATTTGGCGAAAGGGTCTATGGATTATTTGTATGATATTATGGCAAAATATCCAGATATGGTCATAGAGTTAAGTTCACATACGGACTCTCGCGGTTCAGATGATTATAATATGAAATTGTCTCAGAGACGTGCGGATGGTGTGAAAAAATATTTGATGGGTAAAGGTATTGCTGACAAACGTATCGTTTCAAAAGGTTATGGCGAAACGCAATTGGTCAATAAATGTGGCAACGGCGCAAAATGCAGCGATGAAGAGCATCTTGCCAATCGGCGCACGGAGTTCAAAATTTTGAGCGGACCAACGTCTATTGAAATTATTGAGCAGCAGCCCGCTAAGAACTAAGCACCCTTTTGATGCCTTCGGCTTCACTCTGTATATTATCCAAAAAACAAAACAAAACGGGCGACAAAGTGTAAAACTTTGCCGCCCGTTGTTTATACTGAGGGGGGTAAGAAATTCTATTGATACAAATACATACTCCGATTCCTATCCAATTCGCGGAAGTATGGGTCTTTCAAGTCTTTGATGAAGTGAATCGCTTCGCCGGTTGATTTCATCTCTGGTCCGAGTTTCTTGTCCACATTTTGGAATTTATTGAAACTGAACACAGGGACTTTGATGGCGTAACCTTTCAATAAAGATTTATCGAAAGTGAAATCCGTCAATTTATGCGAACCTACCATCACTTTTGTTGCAATATTTAAGTAAGGAATTTGATAAGCCTTCGCAATGAACGGCGTTGTACGCGAAGCACGCGGATTGGCTTCAATAACATACACATGGTCGTCTTTGATGGCAAACTGTACATTGAGCAAACCGCGTACATTCAATGCGCGCGCCAGCTTTTCAGCGTATTCTGCCATTTTATCAAGGGCTTGTTGTGACAAACTATAAGTCGGCAGCATCGCACATGAGTCACCAGAGTGGATACCCGCTGGTTCGATATGCTCCATAATACCCATGATGTGGAAGTTTTCACCGTCGAATATCGAGTCAATCTCTGCTTCTTTCGCGCGTTCGAGGAATTGGTCAATCAACACCCGATTGTCAGGCATGTGTTTGAAGATATTCAATACGCCTTTTTCCAATTCTTCATCATTGATAACGATTTTCATACTTTGACCACCAATCACATAAGACGGACGCACAAGAACGGGGTAAGTGATGCGGTTTGCCAAAACCAAGGCTTCGTCTGCATCGACAGCCACGCCGTATTTCGGATAAGGAATATTGAGGTCTTTCAATAAGTCAGAAAAACGGCCACGGTCTTCAGCAATATCCAAGTCGTTGTAGCTTGTACCGATGATTTTAATACCCGCTTTGTGCAAGTCAGCCGCCAACTTCAAGGCTGTTTGACCGCCCAACTGAACGATAACGCCTTCTGGTTTTTCCAATTCAATGATTTCCAAAAGATGTTCCCAATACACAGGTTCGAAATACAATTTATCGGCAATGTCAAAATCAGTCGAAACCGTTTCTGGATTGCAATTGACCATGATTGCCTCATAACCGGCTTCTTTGAGGGCTAAAACGCCGTGTACGCAGCAATAATCGAACTCAATACCTTGCCCAATCCGATTAGGACCCGAACCCAAAACAATGATTTTCTTTTTATCAGAAGGAATACTTTCGTTTTCACCTTCAAAAGTTGAGTAATAATAAGGTGTCTTCGCTTCAAACTCAGCGGCGCAAGTGTCCACCATTTTATAGACACGACGAATGCCGAGCTTTTTGCGATAACGCGTGACTTCGTGTTCTTTAATGCGCAACACCCAAGCAATTTGCGCATCAGAATAACCGACTTGCTTGAGTTCCAACATCAAATCCTTTGGTATGTCTTCGGCGACATTAAAGCGTAGCAGCCTTTCTTCATACGTGACAAGGCGTTTGATTTCTGCGATAAACCACGGGTCAATGCCTGTGAGTTTTTGAACAGATTTAGAAGGGATACCCAAACGCAGCGCATCTTTGACGCGGTAAATGCGGTCATCCGATGCTTTTTCAAGGCGGTGCAATATGTCTTCCGTGCGAATCCACTCTTTTTTGTCTGCACCCAAACCAGCACGTCCGTTTTCTTGCGATTGACAAGCCTTTTGCAAAGCCTCCAAAAAGTTGCGACCAATAGCCATAACTTCACCAACGGACTTCATTTGCAAACCAAGCGTATCGTCCGCACCAGGGAATTTGTCGAAATTCCAACGCGGCATCTTCACAATCACATAATCGAGCGTGGGCTCAAAGAAAGCGGAAGTCGTCTTTGTGATTTGGTTCTTTAATTCATCAAGTGTATAGCCAATGGACAATTTAGCAGCGATTTTAGCAATCGGGTAACCCGTTGCTTTCGAAGCTAAGGCAGAAGAACGCGACACACGCGGGTTGATTTCAACGGCAATCAACTCTTCCGTTACAGGGTTTTGAGCAAATTGGACGTTACAACCGCCTGCAAAATTGCCTAAAGAGCGCATCATACGGATGGCATCAGAGCGCATTTGTTGGTAAGCGGTATCGCTCAAGGTCATCGCTGGGGCAACGGTAATCGAATCACCCGTATGAATGCCCATGGGGTCGAGGTTCTCGACGGCACAGATGATGACGACATTGTCGTTTTTATCCCTCAATAATTCTAATTCAAATTCTTTCCAACCCAAAACGGCTTTTTCAACCAAAACCTCATGCGTCGGAGAAGCATCGAGACCGCGTTTAAGGGCTTCGCCAAACTCCGATTCCTTGTGAACGAAACTGCCACCTGTACCGCCTAATGTATAAGACGGACGGATAACCAACGGATAACCAATCTTTTGCGCCGCTTCATAACCTTCTAAAAAAGAATTGGCTATGTAAGAAGGCGCAACTTGCATACCAATGCGGAGCATCAATTGCTTGAACTCTTCTCGATTTTCAGTTAATTCGATGGCAGCAATGTCAACGCCAATCATTTCAACATTGAAACGTTCCCAAACGCCTTGTTTGTCGGCTTCTATAGCTAAATTTAACGCCGTTTGGCCCCCCATGGTCGGCAAAACGGCGTCAATTTTATGCTTTTCGAGAATGGAAATGATAGATTCAACCGTGAGCGGTAATAAATAAATATGGTCGGCGGTAATTGGGTCAGTCATAATGGTCGCGGGATTCGAGTTGATGAGGACAACCTCAATACCTTCTTCTCGAAGCGAACGACTCGCCTGACTGCCCGAATAATCGAACTCGCAGGCTTGACCAATGATAATAGGACCCGAACCGATAAT
>JAYTUQ010000191.1:0-25507 GCA_043744455.1 Saprospiraceae bacterium
TGTCGAAGTCCAAAGCTATCTATTTTACCCTTTTTTTTTGCTTTTTTTTACCCAAATCCTAACAACACACGCCCTCTGTTCTTAACGGACTATTGATAATGGTGCTAATAATGAAATAACGCCCTGTCAATGGTCAATCATGTTTAATGATATTATTGGTAGTAATTATTCTTTTATTACATGGGATTGCCAAAAAAATAATACACCACTTGTTATAAATGGCGGCAATGTTTATTGGACTGACCTTAGAGTATTAGACAGAGATGTTATCGTTCAATCAGGAAATTTATATATAAATTGTGAGGTGCGCTTTGTAAATGATTGTAAAATCACCCTCCAGAGTGGCGCAAGTTTATCAATAAATGGAGGCAAATTAACCAATCTATGTGGTGGTCAATGGGCAGGTATAGAAAGTCAAGGCAACGTGACAATTGATAATTCTACGATTGAACACGCACTTACCGCCGTAAGCCGACAAGCTGGTTATTTTAGAGCGACCAATACCATTTTTGAAAACAATATGCGTGATATTGAGTATTTAGACAAACCAACCTTTCCTATAACGGATATTCATAAGAATTGTACTTTTAGGGTAACAAACAGCTATCGAGGTTCTATCATTCGTTCCCGTGTAACCATGTGGAACAGTAGAGGTATCTTTTTCAATGGTTGCGACTTTATTAATCAACATACTAATCCTTATCAACTGAGTTGGAATCTTCAATATGATTGGCAAGGCATTTATGCTGTTGGCAGTGGATTTGAAGTGAATAAGAATACAGACAATAATAAAAAATGTACTTTCACCAACTTCTCTACGGGTATTCGAGTCGCATATATTGGAACATCCGAAGTCGTGAACATCATCCATTCTGATTTTAATCAAAACGATAATGGCGTTATTTCAGAAGCTGTCCCCAATATTTACATTAAAGACAATAAATTTAATGTTAATTGGTATAACAGCTTTCCTCATAGTTCTTGGTATAGTACAGGCTTGTACATTAACACTGGTTCGGGATTTACAGTAAGGAACAACGAATTTACAGGCTTTGGCAATGGGGGAGGTCAATACACTTTTGGAACGCTTATTTCTGAAACTGGCGAATCTGATAACCTCATTGAAGGCAATAAATACGCAAACCTCTATGTCAGTAATCGGGTTTTGTTTAAAAATACGAATAATAGTTCAAGTAATCCAATGGGACTTCAACTATTTTGCAGCAATCACAGTGGCAATGTCTATGACCATACGATTGAAGGATATGGAAACTCGGATGCAGGTATTCGCCTAAAACAAGGCAGTGCGGATGATCCTGATGGTAATCAATTTTCAAATAATAGTATTGGTCCCGATATTTGGACAGATACACAAGGCTTTGAACGGTTCTATCAAGACCTTTTAGCATTACCAAGAAGTTTAGCATTACCATATGATCCTCATATTTTCATGCAAACTTTATCTCCTAATCAAGCTTCATGCAGCCCTTTTATGACGATTATGGGGGCACAGCAAAATATGGATTTAGCTGCCCTAACATCTGATAGCATATATGCTACGAAATTGACAGAGGCAGCCATTACTGAATTAACAAATGCTTTTGAAACAACAGACGCAGCGCTAAAAGCAGCTAAAACACAGCACAGCAATTTGATAGATGGCGGCAACTCTAACGGGTTATTGAACAATATTCGTTCTCGTTGGAACCGTGATACGGCGGTTTTACGCAGCAATTTATTGGCACAATCGCCGAATTTATCAACAACTGTTCTTTTAGCAACGGCACAATTGGGTGTTTTGAAAAAACAAGCTTTGATGCAACTCTTCTTGGCAAATCCAAGTGCTTGCCGCGAACCTAAGTTTATAAAAACTTTGAAACAAGATTTACCTACGCTTTTGACAGATGCGGATATACAGTTACTAAGTATAGCATCTGTTAATCGTTCAAATCGTTATGATTTAGAAGAAAAAATCAATACTCATAGCAGTAATAGGGCAGAAATTGGCAAACTGCTGATAAATCATTACTTGACGCATCCTGATGCGAACAAACAACAGTTGCGCTATTGGTGGGGCAGATTGGGTTCACGTCATGCGCTTTACAATTTAGCAGAAACTTATATTACTGACCCACAAAGCAATAGATATGAAGCAGAAATGCGCCAATTGAACAGCGATTTAGCTGATTCTGAGGACTATGTTAAAGAAAATCAAGATTATATTGAGTTATACAGTATCAAATCCAAAATTTTAAAAAGCGGTAGAGATTTGCGCCATCTCAATGAATCAGAGATAGCAAGCCTTCGTCGTATCGCGAATAATGCACGTGCGGATGCGGCAGTACAAGCCAATAATATTCTTTGCTTTGCTATTGGCGAATGCCGACAGTTTGATATTCCACGCTTGGCTGTAAACTCGAGATTTGGACAGAGGATTATACTGAACAATGATGCACTGACAAATTCAAAAATAAAAGAGAATGTTTTTAGAGTTTATCCAAACCCCACATCAGGGAGTTTGACGATTGATTTTAACAGCCAAAACCCATTTACTGAGGGGGTTGTTAGTTTAATTGACCTTACGGGCAAGACAATATTGAGTCAAAAAATAGCCAACAATCAAGAACGAATTATTTGGCAAACAGAACAACTCAAATTAGGTTTGTATTTTGTTATTGCGAAAGTGGATAATCAAGTAGTCTATCAAACTAAAGTCTCGATTCAAAAATAATTATTTCACAAACGAGAGATTGCTCTATTAGGCAATCTCTCGTTTCATTTTATAATAATGAAAAAGATATTAAATCTTGTTATATTTTGTCTCTTATGCTCATTGGTTCATAGTCAGCCGCGTTTCAACCGCGTTTACCGCATGTTTACCATAGACACAACAGGACGACAAGCAGCAACCGTTTTTCGTAGTTTGAGAGTTGTTAATAGTACTATATACACAGCAGGTGTAGCTGTTCGAGACGTTGATACGCCCACTGTTATAACCAATTCAGGTATCTTCTCCAGTTTTGATATGGCGGGGAATCTGTTAAATAATACATATTTTGGGGTCATTCCTACCAATTCAGATTTTAATGATGATGTGATATTGATTGAACCCAATGGTCAATTTTCTTTAGCGGGCTTTAATTTTAACTATACATTTAGTTTTTTAAAAGTGGATAAAGAGGGTAATATATTATTTAAGAAAACATATAGCCCCCTTGATACTTCCTCTAAGTTTGGAACACCTAATAGTTTTGTGAAAATAGAGGATAAATATGCTTTCGCTTTGTATGCAGGATATGGTTCAATATCTAAGTCCATCGTTTATATTGTTGACACATTTGGAAATACTAAACGCGTAATTGAAATTAATGATAATGAAAGAATAAGTAATTCAAAGCAAATTATTAAGAATAGAAATAACAATCTCACCGTATGCTTATTCAATACCAGTTATTCGAGTACGGATACAAATTATGTTTACATTTCGCAATTGCGCGAAATAGATACACTCGGCAATACAAAATGGGTTTATAGTACACCACGCAATAGATTTATCTATTATAAAAAATTCATTCAATTAGCCAACGGCAATTATTTGGTATGGGGTGATGAGGAATTATCTCATATTGTTGGGCGGTTTAGAACGGCTTATGCTGTTGGACCTTATTTAGCTGAGATTCATCCACAAAGAGGTATTGTTTGGGAAAAGTTATATAACTTAGGCAGTTATTCACGAATGTTTGGCTACAAAATATTAAAAGATTCCAGTGTTATTTTAGCTTGTTCTTATGACGATGGACCTAATAATACCTCCTCTTGTATCATTAAGCTAAATAAAAATAGAGATAGTCTTTATAGACGCAATTTTAGAGCTACTGCCATAAGTTCTAATAGAGTTGGACATTATCCCAACCAAATAGAAGAATTAGACAAGGGAGATTTAGTAATCGGGGGTTATATAGAAGATATATTGCTTCAATCCCTTACAAGAGGGCAATGGGGTTGGCTCGTCCGCACCGATAGCTTAGGTTGTTCTTTAGAGCCGAGCAGTTGTCGCACACCGACACACGAGATTGAGCAAGAACCCATCAGTATCATAGCTTATCCAAACCCTACATCAGGCAGTCTGACGATTGATTACGAACCCATAAACAACGAAACCGAAGCCGATATTAAAATTATAGACTTAATAGGTAGAACTGTTTGGCAACGCAAAATGGACGTGCAAATCAGACCCCTCAGTATAAATGTCTCTGATTTACCAACGGGTTTGTACAATCTTGTTTTTTCAGTTGCTGGTAAACGTCCGACGGTGCAGAAGGTGGTGATTATGCGGTGATGTTAGTTTTTTAAATCGTGTGTTCAATCCAAAAGTGTCTCTAAATAATGCGTTTCTATGCCATAATGTTGTTTGATAGCTGCTACTTGAGTCGCAGCCCCAGTTTTAGGTTTGTCCATTTTTGTACCAACAATCATCACATTTTTAGGCGTATGTTCCGTCGAAACGAACTCAAAAACCTTTGTTTTGTAGCCTTTTGACTCCAAAAGCAAGGCGCGAATGCCGTCGGTCAACAATTCTGCTTGTCGTTCTTCGAGGATGCCATGCTTCAAAATGGGCTGCATTTCGTTTTTGACATTCAGTTCTTTGCGCAATTGTTTGTGGCAACATGGCGCAACAACGATGACTTTTGCCCCTGCTTTTATGCCTTTGGCAATGGCAATATCTGTCGCAATATCACACGCATGAAGCGCGATGAGCATGTCTAAACGCTTCATTTCCACGTTATTAATGTCTTGTGCAAAAAATTGGAGGTCGTCGTAATCGCATTTTTGCGCTAAATCATTGCAAAAAGTCACTAAATTTTCACGCAACTCATAACCTGAAACGGTTGGATCAGTTTTTAGCGTATTTTTCAAATAATCGTACAACGCAAAAGTCAAATAACCTTTGCCGCTGCCAAAATCGGCAATGTGTGCATCGTCGGGCAAATCGGCATCACGCAACAAGGCGGCGATAATTTCGATATACTTATCTATCTGTTTGAATTTTTTACGACCCTTAGCCGTAATATTTCCCTGACTATCTGTGATTTCGAGGGCATGGAAATAAGGTTGCGTCGGGTTGAGCAGCCGTTTTTTTTCTTGATTGTGTTCCAAAATACCCCCCTCATGCCGTTGGCTTGATAAATCAGTATGACGAGGTTTTGAGGATGGTTTTTTGATAAAAAACTGCGCATTATCGGCTTTTTTATTGTATAACAAAGAAAAATCGTTCTCTGTTGTCATTAAATCCGCCGTTAAAAAGGTTTCGCCTAATTGTTGTTTGATAAAAAGCACCCCCTCAGTAAAATCGCAATTTTTGACCTCATCGCGGGTGGCGTACCGAAAAGTGAACTGAATTTTCGGCTGTTTTTTAATCATTACCAAACGCGCATAAATGTTTTTGATGTCAGAATGATGACGCAAACGCGATAAAGTAAGCTTCAACATGGTTTGTCGTTCTAGACAATCGCTTAGTTTTTCGTAGAATATAGGGACGGCAGTGATATCCATAATAAAAGTTTAGTCGTGAAATTACAAAAACTAAAAAGGTTTGAGTTAAATGTCCTCAATTTAAAATAAAAAATACCCAATTTTGTTCATGCACATTAAACTAAGAATTTGGAATTATTTTTGTCTCTAAAAACAAGATTGTAAAGCATTTAAGAATTAAAAAAATAAAATTATGACTCGTTTTGTTGGCATATTTTTCATGTTAATTTTTATCACTACAGGACTTAAAGCGGATACAGCATCGCAAATCATTATGTATCGGCGAGCGGCTGTGACGGTCAGTCCTGTACGCCTTTTTGCGGATTCGAGTTATACGCAACAGACCGAAACGACTTTTACTGAGGGGGAGCTTTTTGAAGTCATCGGTGAGTCAATTGTTGAGCATTTCGATAATACACAAAATCAAACTTTCAAATGGTATAAAGTTCGGTCAACTTCTGGCATAATAGGATGGATTTTTGGCGACAACTTGGCGGTTGTATTGCCTGAATATGTGATAGATGCGACGTTAAAACCTTTTTATAAAAAATCAGCCCATTTTGATACTGGTTTTGAAAAAGCAACGATTTGGGTCGCGGGTACGGACGGGCATGATGTAAAAAATCCGAAGACCCCTCAGTATAATCCGTCCTACAAAGAATTTTATTTGGTTGTCACGAATGAGCGTGGGCGATGCGTTGTTTTGAATTACGCCAAGGCGAGTGAAACCGTCAAAAAAGATGTGCAAAGCATTTACTTTCAAGACCTTACAGAAAATAAAATAGATGATATTGTTTTAGAAACTAAGAGTCTGCCCGCGGGACGGACGACCGAAGAGCGACTGCTCGAAGTGTTCAGTTTTCAAGGCGGTGTATTGACTAAAATTTTTGAAGAACGCCTTACTTTATTGTGGGAAAAGGATATGGCTTCACCCGCCTTGTCAAAATTTGTCGAAATTGAAGGGTCAACGATACGTGTGGCTTACCTCGATTTTGTAGAATGTGACAAATATACATTGGGTTTTCAGACGGATGTGCGCAAGAAGACACAAGAGCGTTGTGTGGAATATGTTACGTATAGTTTTGTTTGGGACAAAACGACACGACAATTTCGAGAACTGTATAAACCCAGTCGAAGAACCCTACAAGCAGTTGTTAATCAACCTTTTGCATTAAAACTTACGCCTTCTATAACATCTGAAAATACGATACTCGTGCAGCCCGAAGACCGTTTGCAAATCATCAAACAGTATGAAAATATAAAGTTAGAAAAGGGAAAAAAAACGCTTGATATATGGTTATATGTCAAGCATCCGACAGGCGTGTATGGTTATATTCCTGCCAACCAATTGACTTTGAAGAATACGGAACATGCCGCTATTTTGACATCATACTATCAAAAACCGCCACTTATGCGGCAGGATTGGCACAGCTCAAATCGATTTGTTTTTATTAGAAATCCATGAGTTGCCAGTCAAAAATTTATTAAAACATTTGAAATCAACGCTTTATCCACGTTTTTTTTGTTAAAATCTAAAAAATTGGAAAGATAAAAGAGGACATTGAAAAAAAGTTTGTAATTTGGCTCTCTGAAAACAAAGTCCATAAACAGCACTGTAATTTTCAAACTTATCAAATTTTTTTATCTAACACTTTAATTCTGCCACACTATGGGACCTAATTCATTCCGGAATTTGACCTACATCGCCGTATTAGCCGTTGTATGTGCCTTGGTCTATCTAATTTATCAGTCAAGTAGAAAGAAGAGCGCGCAACTCAATCCGAGCATCGAAACACCTGCTGGTTTGGGTAGTTATTCTGACACACTTGGCAGCATTGTGGGTTCTTCACCGGCTACGTTACCTTCGTCAGCAGCGATGTCTGGCGATACGGTACATGACGCAGTTGATGGAACGCTACAACGCAGCTCAGGAACTTCATTATCATCTGATGTAAAAGATGTCACAGTGAACGACCCGGGGAGTATTGTCGGTACAAGCTCGAGTAGCAAATCGTCAAAAAGTACGCCTAAACCTAAATCACCTGCAACCACTTCCAAAA
This sequence comes from Saprospiraceae bacterium, assembly GCA_043744455.1. Lineage (GTDB taxonomy): Bacteria > Bacteroidota > Bacteroidia > Chitinophagales > Saprospiraceae > JAAFJT01. Next base: position 7,593 of record JAYTUQ010000191.1, read on the forward strand.
AATCGCTCGCAGCCACACCTGTGAAATTTGATGCAGGTACATCAGTTGCATCTAAAGGCGAGTATATGGTCATCGTTGGGGTATTTTCAAGCAAAGACAATGCTTTAGCACAAGTTGTTAAGTTGAAAAAACTTGGTTTTGTACATGCAGAAGGCGTCAAACTTGAAAACTCTGCCAATACATATGCTATTGCAGGTTATTACCAATTTAAAGGTGGTGCTGACGCAGCTGTCCGCACTTTGAAGGCTAACAAAATGAATTCATACGCAAGAAAGCGTGTGGGTGAAATCTATAAGCCATCATCTGTGCCTGCACCCGTTAAGCCAAGTAATTTGAAACCATCTGCTCCTAAGCCCAGTTAAGGGACTTAATTGATGCGATTTTTAAATGTAAAAAAAAAGTCTTAAATAGTACAACTTTACTATTTAAGACTTTTTTTATAGCTAAAATTAGGTTTTAACAGTTTAAAGAAGACTTTTCAATGCGGATAAAGCTGTGTCATAATTAAACTTAAATCCTTGTTTTTCAATCTTTTGTGAAGACACATTTGTGCTTCCCAATACCGTATCTGCCATTTCGCCCATTGCCAAACGTAGTGTAAAAGCAGGTGCGGGAATCAACAAATAGCCGCCACCTTTTGCTTCTGCTATGGCTTGTGTCAAAACATAATTCGTAACAGGTTCGGGCGCAACTGCATTAAAAATGCCATTCATTTTTTCGTTTTCGATGGCAAATTGAAACATACGTGCCAAGTCATCAATATGAATCCAAGAGGTATATTGCTCACCGTTGCCAAAATAAACACCCGTCCGAACCATAAAAGGCTTCAACATTTCGGGCAAAGCGCCCCCCTCAGTACTCAGGACGATTCCAATGCGTAAAATGACTGTTCGAACTCCTGTTTTTTTTACTTCTTCAATGGCATTTTCCCACGCCACGGTACTTTCTGCTAGAAAACCATTACCTGCTTTATGTTCTTCTCTCATCAATGTGACACCTCTATCTGCATAAAAACCAATAGCGGAGGCAGAAATATATGCCTTGACTGCATGTTTTTCATTTTCTAAAAAATGAGCCATCAAAGCATTACTCATCGTTCTGCTTTCGATAATCACTTTTTTGCGGGCGGCTGTCCAACGATTATCCACAATACCCGCCCCTGCAAGGTTGATAATTGCATCCACTTTGTCGAAAGCATGAGCGTCATAAGTACCTTTATCGGGTTGCCAAGCAAAAGTCGGAAATTCGGCATTAGGGTCAGCTTGACGACTGAGATGCCTCACATTGTAGCCTTGACCCCTCAGTAAATGACTTAGTTTTGTACCAATTAAGCCCGTTCCACCTGCAATTAAAATGTTTTTCATGAATCTATTTTCACAATAGAACATGATAATAGGCTTAAAGTTTTGGAAAAAAAAACCTTACGAAAACTTTTACGTCCTTCGTAAGGTAGCCTGAGTTCTAAAAGTTAAATTTAGGCGTATCAAGCAATACTTGTGCGTCATTGAGACTTGCAATGAATTCATTTTCAATAACTTAGAATCTGTCTCAATCTGCTTTACTTATGACTCAATACTTAATGTTTCACTTTCTTTTTGCCTGAATCAGCACTACTGACACCGCCGAAGCGATAACCGACTGCGAATTTGAAGTAGGCATCCAGGTTGAGCAAGGGTATTTTAGAAATGTCAACTGTCCCGCTTTCATTTGAATACTTGCTGTACAACTTGCGCCCCACACCTGCGCCAATTTCAAAAACAACATTGTTGCGAGAGACCCATTTGTAGCCCAATGATAAACCCAGACTTAGGCGATTGCGGGTAAAATTTGCATTACTCGAGTCACTTTTAAAGTTGCTCGAACCACCTCTAAGGTAAAGCCCCGCATAAAACTTGTCAATGCCTTTTTCTGGCGAAAAGTAATATTTCCCATTAACGCCATAGCCAAAGCCTTTTGATTTGTACTTAGTATTGTCAACAGTTAGACTGTACCAACTTGCCCCGATATATGGTTCAATACCAATATTGTCGGCAACGCCAAACTCGGCTGATAAATCTGGATTTGAAAATAAAACACCGATAGGGTTAATTTTTAATTCGGTCTGTGACCATGCTGTTGAAAAAGCTAAAACAGCTACGACTAAAGTGAATACTTTTTTCATAAAAGATTGAATTTAAAGGTTTTAAAAAAATTAGATTGTTTCATTTGAATAAAAACAATAAGCATTGACGTGCTAATCATAATAACGCTCATCTCTCTTTTTTCTCTGACCTGGTGCATAGTCGCGTCCATGTCCATGATGATGCTTTTTGCGTTCATACCTTGTTGGAGGGCATGGAGGCGTAACATAGACCCATTGTCCGGGAATCCATACGTCTCTTCGAGCGTAGCTGTCATAGACATAATGACCTTCAACCCAAGCATAATCGGGACCAGGGCATACGGGTCTTTCGACAACGACCACACGAGGTCGAGGCGGCGGTACGCCGATGCGAACTTCTACCAACTGGGCAGAAGCGGTTTGGATAGAAAAAAGGGAAATAATAAACAAAAGGCTGCTAATTGTAGTTAGATGTTTCATTTTGAAAGTGTTAAATTGTGAGTGTGCGACAAAGGTAAACGGGGAAGTATTAGGCATCGGTTAAGGCAATCTTAAAGTAGGTTAACATCTCGTTAAAAGAAGATCATTAATTCGTCCTATTTTTGCAGCTTAACTATTAGACAGGATTATAGTATTTCACAGATTTACCTGATTTGTTGATGTGTGGTTTTTGTCAAAATTCAATATTGAATAGTATGGAACTCAACTATAAAGAATTTGGCGCGGGTGAACCCGTCATTATCCTGCATGGATTGTTTGGAACGTTGGACAATTGGCAAACGATAGCAAAACAATTGGCTGAAGAATACACTGTTTTCATACTTGATTTACCCAATCATGGGCGGTCGCCACATACTGAGGGGGTGATAAATTATGAAAAAATGGCAGATGCATTGGCTGAATTTCTGCAAAGCCATTGGATTCATGAGACCCGCCTCATAGGTCATTCGATGGGTGGCAAGTTGGCGATGCAGTTCTCTTTGTCACATCCTGATATTGTAAAAAAATTGGTTGTTGTCGATATTGCCCCAAAATTGTATAAAAATGGACATCATGATGTTTTCAACGCCTTGTTTGCTGTTGATTTGGCAACCTTGACCGATAGAAAAGAAGCAGAAACCATCTTGATGGATAATCTAAAAGGCGATGTCGGAACAGTTCAGTTTCTTTTGAAAAATTTAACGCGCAAAAGTTCTAACAATGAAGAAGATGTCCCATTGTCATGGCATGGTGTTGAGAAGAACGAAGCAAAGCAAGAGCTGGAGCTTTTTGAATGGAAAATTAACCTCCAAGGTCTGTTTGACAATTATGACAATATCCTTCAAGCACCCGTTGGTGAGGCTTTTTTAAAGCCGACATTATTTATAAGAGGGCGTAAATCGCCTTATATTGAAGATAGAGATAAGCCTTTTATCACTCATTTGTTTCCGAATGCTACCTTAGAAACCATTGAAGGGGCAGGTCATTGGGTTCATGCCGACAAACCACAGGCATTGTTGACTGCACTGAAACGTTTTTTAATTTAAAAAATCAATACTTTGGATCATTTAGACCATAAAGATACAGACCCAAATGCGACAAATCGCAAACGTGACCATATCGAGTTGGCACTCAAATCACAAGTCAAAACCTTAGATAAGCGTTTTTATTATGAACCGCTTTTCGCAGCGCACCCTGAACAAGGCAGCCTAAAACCATTCATTTTCTTAGGAAAAACGCTTAAATTACCGATGTGGGTAAGCAGTATGACAGGTGGAACGGACATGGCGCGCATCATCAATCGCAATTTAGCGCAGGCTTGTGGCGAATTTGGTTTCGGAATGGGCTTAGGTTCATGCCGGCAATTGTTATATTCGGATGAGCATTTCGATGACTTTAATGTCCGTCCATTGATGGGTGAAAATGTGCCTCTGTTCGCTAATTTAGGTATCGCGCAATTAGAAAATTTAATTGAACGAAATGAAACAGCACTTATCACCAAATTAATTACAAAACTACGCGCCGATGGTTTGATTATTCATGTCAATCCGATGCAAGAATGGCTGCAACCCGAAGGCGATAGGTTTAAAAAACCGCCCATTGAGACAATTAAAACCCTCATCGACCACTTAGATTGTCCGTTGATTGTCAAAGAAGTGGGTCAAGGTTTTGGTTATGAAAGTATCAAAGCGTTGCTGCAATTACCCTTGGCGGCGCTCGATTTCGCAGCGGCGGGCGGTACAAGTTTTTCAAAGCTCGAATTACTGAGGGGGGCAACAGAACAGCAAAAAATGTATGGCGCATTGGCGCACATTGGTCATTCTGCCGACGAAATGGTGGACTTTACAAATCAAAGCGTTGAAGAAATAGGCGATAAGATTCGTTGTTCTCAAATCATTGTTTCAGGCGGTATTCAAGACTTTCTCGATGGTTATTATTGCATTAAAAAACTGACTTTACCTGCCATTTACGGGCAAGCTTCCGCTTTTTTGAAACACGCACAAGGCGAATACGCTGATTTAAAAGCATTTATTGAAATGCAAATTAGGGGTTTGGAGTTAGCCGAAGCGTTTTTGAGGGTTAGATAGTAAGGGTTAATGGATAGCGTTTAAAATCCTAAACTTTAACCCTCATATTCTTTTAAACATCTGGGACAAAGACATCCGTCTTTAAACTTTTGGTCAATAATATTTAAAGTTCTGGGGTGAATATTTTCCTTCGCCCCTTGTTCGCACCAACAGGTCTTGTCATTAAACTTTCCTTCTTTGTAACAAATCATTGGGTCATTGCATTTAGCACAAAGCTTTTCAAATTGTTTTATTTCATTGATGGCAGCAAACTCAACTTGCCCACCCAACGGTGGATTCATCTTTCGCAATCGGACTTGTACCATTTGCATATTCTTAAAATGTATTTTCAACCGATAAATAATTTCTTCAACAACGGTCTCCAATAATTTTTGGGGTTTAGACATTTCGATACGGCAAATTTCATATACAATTTCGTAATTCACCGTTTTGTCCACTTTATCCACTTGGTGTTCTGTTACAACAGTTGCATTTTTTATATCCGTGTTAATCCAAATATCCAATATAAAATCATTGCCAAGTATACGTTCCTCTTCATACAAACCGTGATTTGCCCTAAAACGTACATTCTCTAATGAGATACGAGCCATATTAAGATTGTTTTTTTATGTTAATCAATCGCTGAAAGCATTTTACGCGGTAAAATTAGTTTTTTTTATTCACCCCTCACTAATTCCGTCTATTTCAATTCTTATCACTATTTTTGCCACATTAAGCGTCATTCTAACCAATTGTAATGTGTTGATTATCAGAATTTTAACAATGAAAAACACTTTCCTCTCTATTTTTTACTTTTTTATATGTGCCTTATTTATTCATTCCTGTGTGCCCCCAGAATACAACAAAGACAAATTTGAGGGCATAGGCATTGATTTTTCGGACAGACAAGTACAAGACATTTACAATCTGCTCGAACGTCAATCGGCTGATACATTGATGCGTTACCTCAACAACCCAAGCCCCACTTTGCGATATGTGGCAGCAACAGCTTTTGGGTCTTTGAAAGAAAAAAAAGCACTGGATACATTGGCTGTTTTGCTCAAAGATGAGTTCGTCGAAGTACGTATTGCCGCCGCATATGCCATCGGGCAAATTGGCGACGTTCGTGCAGAGAATATGTTGTTAAATGCTTATGAAAAACACGATACCGTGGGCACATTTGCTAAATTTAATGCCACCCTCATGGAGGCTGTTGGCAAATGCGGAACGGCTGCCCGACTCTATGACCTATGTCGTATCTCGACTTTTAAAATGACCGATACGCTCCTTCTTGAAGGACAAGCCTACGGCATTTATCGCTATGGACTTCGAGATACTTATAATGTGGAATCTATTCAGAAAATGAAGTATTTCGTTGAAAATCAACGTATTCCGCCGTCTGTTCGCCTCATTGGTGCCAGTTATTTAGCAAAAATAAAAGCGAAATATGATTCTACTGTCACCGCTTCATTGTCGACTTTTATCCTTACGGAACACGATACGAACATCAAAATGGCTTTGGTAAAGGCATTGGGCAAATCAAATACCCCCCTCAGTATATTGCCCATTTTAGAAAGCCTTTTTCGTAAAGAAACGGATTTTCGGGTTAAAATAAATATATTGAATGCCGTCAGTGAATTTCCTTACAACAATACTCAACCCCTTATTTTTTCTGCTTTGCGCGACCGCAATATACATGTGGCAAATACGGCTGCTGAATTATTAGTCAAAAATGGCACGGAACGCGATGCCCAATATTACAAAATAGCCTCGTCTGATGAAACATTGCAACCCTCAACCAAACGTTTGATGTTGGGTGCTGCGCTCAAATGGCTGCGGTTTTATCCTCGAATCCGCGACTCATTGAACATTGCGATGAAAGTATTGTATGAAAAAACAGTCAATCCTTATGAAAAAGCGGTTTTACTGAGGGGTCTTGCGAACTTTGGTTGGAACTATGCTATGTTGCGTTTTGAGGCTTTGAAAACCACAAATGCCCCCATTGTGCGGACAGCTGCCACAGAGGCATTGTCAAAAATCACCTGTTCACCTGATTTTTATCGCATGTTTCAAGGGTACTCATTAGGCGTTAAAAATCAATTAAAAACAGCACTTTTTGACATCATTCGTTCGGGTGATGCAGGGGCAGCAACAGTGGCAGCGGAGACGATTATTAAGCCAGAGGCGGCGTTGAATCGCTTGAAAATGCGTGATTCTATCCCGATTTTGTACCAAACGATGCAAAAATTGAAAATGCCCGCACAACTTGAAGCATACGATGCCATTTTTAATGCCATTGCTAAAATATCAGATTCGACAAGTCTTCAAAAGAAAAAATATAATACCTCTCGTTCGATTGATTGGATTACCTTATCTGGAATGACTAACTTTTCAAATGCCTTAATAAAAACAAATAAAGGAGACATTAAACTCCGCCTTTTACGTCAAAATGCGCCCATTTCTGTCGCTAATTTTGTCAATTTAGCGAAAACAGGCTTTTTCAATGGAAAAATTTTTCATCGTGTTGTACCTAATTTTGTCGTGCAAACAGGCTGCCCGCGTGGTGACGGCTATGGTTCTTTAGACTATACCATTTCGTCAGAATTGACACCCATGCACTACAATACTGAGGGGTATGTCGGCATGGCTTCGGCGGGCAATCATACCGAATGCAGTCAATGGTTTATTACACAAAGCCCGACTTTTCATCTTGACCCGAACTACACCATTTTTGCAAAAGTGTTAGAAGGCATGGATGTCGTTTATAAACTTGAAGTCGGCGATATTATGGAAAGTGTTACAATAAATTAAAGCATCAACCAATTATAAATTCTTAAAAATCAATTATTTATGTCTGAAACAACTGTTGTTAAAAATACACCGCTCACAGAAACGCACATCACCTTAGGAGCGAAAATGGCTGCCTTTGCGGGTTATAATATGCCGATTTCCTACTCAGGTATCAAAGAAGAACACCATTGCGTGCGCACAAACGTAGGCGTTTTCGACGTGTCTCACATGGGCGAATTTATCGTAAAAGGCAAACAGGCTTTGAATTTGGTGCAAAAAGTAACCTCAAACGATGCATCAAAACTTGCTATTGGTCAAGCGCAATACGCTTGTTTGCCGAATACTGAGGGGGGTATCGTGGACGATTTATTGGTCTATCGTTTGTCAGAAGACAACTGTTCGGAGGGAGAACAATCCTTTATGCTTGTGGTCAATGCCTCAAATATTGACAAAGATTGGGCTTGGATTTCGGGATATGCCAAAGACTTCGATACACGCCTTATTAATATCAGTGACGATTCGGCTCTCCTCGCCGTTCAAGGACCCAATGCCACAGAAGTGATTCAAACATTGACAGATGTGAATCTTTCAGACATTCAATATTATCATTTTCAAAAAGGGACAGTGGCAGGTGTAGAAAATGTCTTGATTTCAGCGACAGGTTACACAGGCGCAGGTGGATTTGAGTTGTATGTCAATAATAAAGATGCTGTTCGCTTGTGGGACGCGCTTTTTGTGGCGGGTAAAGACTTCAATATTCAGCCCATTGGCTTGGGTGCGCGCGACACGTTGCGCCTTGAAAAAGGCTTTTGTCTATATGGCAATGACATTGACGACACGACTTCACCGATTGAAGCGGGTTTGGGCTGGATTACAAAAACCAAAAAAGCCGCCGATTTTGTGAATGTTGAGACGTTTAAACGCCAAATTACTGAGGGGGTCTCGCGTAAACTCGTTGGTTTCACTCTTGATGACCGCCGTGTGCCGCGCCATGGTTATGGGATTTTTGATGCCGAAAACAATGAAATAGGTGTCGTAACTTCAGGTACTTCGTCTCCAACTTTGGACAAACCGATTGGGATGGGTTATGTAAAAAAGGGTTTTGATACAGCAGGAACGGAGATTTTTATTGCTTTTGGAGGAGGTAAGAAATTGGCGGCGAAGGTGACGAAGGTGCCGTTTTTGTAGCAAAAGTATTTTCACTTAAATAAGTATAACCTTGCTAAATATGATGTCATGCAAGGTTTTATACTTATGAATTTTCTGAAATGCTAATTTTCTGAAAAATTTCAAAGACTCTAATTTCGTTTTCACTATCACGCAAAATACCACTCAAAACATAGACAATAGGCTTATTTTTCAATAAATAGTCAAATTGTTGTTGAATGTAAGTTCTCACAGAACTATTTGAGTTTTGAATGAGTGACAAAATATTTTCACAATTATCCAAAACATATATAATGTCCTCAAAGTCATGGCTGGCGTAAGGGTCGAGATTGTATTTCCGATAAGGGCTAAAAAAGGCTTCAAGTTTTGAAGCTATAAAATAGGGTGCAGTTAGAATTTTGATACTTTGTTCTTGTGTCAAAGTGTAATTTTGGCTGTATTGAAACCCTTCTTTATACCATTTGTTTGTAAATTGTAAAATATGTTCGTCTGTTGGCATAATGTCAACTTTTATGCTCCTATACAATTTTCTACAAATGGGTGCTTCGGCAGTCATATCATCGTGAAATCCGAGCGTTCTTAAACGTTCTTCCAACAAATAATAACTTGAAAGGCTTGTTACTTCTACCACACAATCGACGTCTTCTGTTTGTCGGGCTTCTTCAAAAGTCGTCGAAGAAGCATACAATTCAACCACTGTTCCACCAACAAAAACAAATTGGTCTATCATGTCTCCCAAACCATTTGCAACGATTTCTAATGCAATTCTATTTTTAAGCATAATTGTTTCTAATTCTTTTAGTCAGTTCTTCGATAGCGATGTTTCTTTCTCGTGCTTTCCCGACTCTCAAAGCGTCCAGTAAGGATAATAATTCATATAAAGGCGTGTCTTGTTGTACCAACTGAGGTACAGAAGGATACAAAGGTTCGATTGATTGCCCTCTAATTGTACCATAAGCAGATTTCCAAACATACGCATCTTTTTCAGAGTTAATATATTGGACTAAAGGATTAGCTGAATGAGCTGTTGGAATGCCTTTTACTACCTTTCCTGGAATAGCAGGAAAAACATATTTAAACCCATAAATTAAAAATTCTAAAAGGGCATCTTTATAAACAGTACGTGTATTTTTATGATACAATCCAGAAAGTTCAGCACGATTTAAAGCGGCAAAAACAGTCGAAGTGCTCATTTTTAGGTCATCTGCTAAGGTTGCATATTTCCAATCTTCTTTTTCAAGTAGCATTAATTTCAATAAAATAACAATATCTTGTGGCTTCATAAATCTTTAATTTTTAGCAAATATAAAGACGGTATTTCGCATTCGCAAATTGAGAATAAGGTTTTAATTCAACTTATACACCAACCCCTTAGCCTCTACAGCCGCGATAAAATCAGAATCCACATTCACCTTTTTATCTGTCGAATACAAATGTAAAGTTTGCCGATTGGTGGCATCAATCAACTGGGTTTTGAGCTTGTGTTTGCCTTTAAATTTTTGACACATTTTTTCAAGGTCTTGAATCAATGCTTCTGTTACAATTTCAATGGGTATCATCAATGTTATGCTGTCTGTCAATGAATTGCCAAGAGAAGCCAACTGTTTTACGTCTTTTATTTTCATTTCATATTCTTCTGAATTCCATTTTTGCTTCATGTCACCTTCGATTAAGACCGAAACGCCTGGTTGCAAAATGGGGCTGAAACGGGCATAATCCTCATTAAATAAAGCAAATTCATGCGAGCCTTTGTAGTCTTGAATGACAAACGAGCCAAAACCTGTACCTTTCCTCGAAACCCGATGACTAACCGATGAGACAAAAGCAGCAACTTTAATGCGTTGATTTTTAAGGTCTTGAACTTTATCAAGCGTTGTGTTTGCGTAAGCCAATTCCACTTTAAAATCGTCGAGCGGATGACCAGAGAGGTAAATGCCTACACAATCTTTTTCATAGTTCAATTTCTGAATCAAATTCCATTCTGCGACCTTTGGTACTAAGGGGTCGTCCAACATCGCATCTGTTGAGGCTTCACCAAAAAGAGAAACACGGGCTTCTGATTTTTGTGTTTGATAACCTGCACCATACCGCAATAGATGCTCAATAAACGAGTCATATTTGTCAGATTGTGCAAAATAGGCAGCGCGTGGCAAGCCAAAACCATCAAAAGCCCCTGATTGCGTCAACGATTCCATCACGCGTTTATTGACCGTTCGTAGATTTTGACGACGAACAAATTCATATATATCCTTGTAAGGTCCGTTCACTTTCCGCTCTTCGATTAAGGCTTCAACAGCTGCTTCTCCCACGCCTTTTATGGCAGAAAGTGCAAACCTTACATCGCCTTGTTTATTGACAGAAAATTTAATATTACTTTCATTCACATCAGGTCCTTTGACCGAAATATTGGCTGCCCGACACTCCTGCATAAAAAATGTAATTTTATCAATATTTGATTGATTATTGGACAAAACAGCCGCCATATATTCTGCTGGATAATGTGCTTTGAGGTATGCCGTTTGGTATGCCACAAGCGCATAACAGGTTGAATGTGATTTATTGAAAGCATATTTTGCAAAAGCTTCCCAGTCTGCCCAAATTTTTTCACAAATACTGAGGGGGTGTCCATTTGATGCACAGCCGTCCATAAATTGCTTTTTCATTTTATTGAGAACTGCAATTTGTTTTTTCCCCATTGCTTTTCGCAAAACATCGGCGTCACCTTTTGAAAAATTCGCCAATTTTTGCGACAAAAGCATGATTTGTTCTTGATAAACGCAAATGCCATATGTATCGCTAAGGTATTCTTCCATCGCTGGCAAATCATAAGTGACAGGCTCACGCCCCCATTTCCTATTTATGAAATTAGGAATATAATCCATAGGACCTGGGCGATAAAGAGCGTTCATCGCAATCAGATCGGCAAAACGGTCGGGCTTTAGTTCTTTAAGATATTTCTGCATACCTGCACTTTCAAACTGAAAAGTGCCATTGGTTTCGGCACGTTGATATAAGGCATATGTTTTTATATCGTCTAAGGGTATGTTATCAATATCTATCTTTTTTCCATGATTTTTTTCAATTAATACCAATGCATCTCTCATAATGGTCAGTGTTTTTAGCCCTAAAAAGTCCATTTTGATGACGCCTGCCTCCTCAATCACATTTCCTCCAAACTGTGTGACGTACAAATCAGATTCTTTTGATGTAGCAACGGGTATGATTTCAGTCAAATCCTTAGGCGCAATGATGATACCGGCGGCATGAATACCCGTGCCGCGCACCGACCCTTCCAAAATTAAAGCTTCACGCAAAATGGCTGAACGGGGGTCGTTTTTATCGGCTAAAATCTCACGTAATTGTTTTGCATTATCAATATCTTCACCCCCCAAACCCTCTTTGTCTGTCAAACCGCCTTCTCCACTGAGCGGGGCGTTCAGCAATCGATAGAGCTTGGTGCCTGGCTTGTCGGAGACCAATTTTGCTAAAATATTGGCATCATTTAAAGGCAAATCCATGACCCGAGCCACGTCTTTGATGGACGATTTAGCTGCCATTGTACCATAAGTGATGATTTGCGCCACTTGATTTTTGCCATATTTTTGAACGACATAGTCAAGGACTTTTTGCCGTCCTTCATCATCAAAGTCCGTGTCAATATCGGGCATAGACTTACGGTCAGGGTTCAAAAAACGCTCGAAAAGTAAATTGTATTTAATGGGGTCAATATTTGTAATACCAATGCAATACGCCACAGCCGACCCCGCTGCCGAACCACGCCCAGGACCGATAAACACGCCTAAATCACGTCCCGCCTTGATAAAATCAGCTACAATCAAGAAGTAACCCGCAAAACCCATAGTTTTGATGGTAAAAAGCTCAAAATTCAAGCGTTCTTCCACTTCTTGAGAAATGTCTTTATAACGTTTACGTGCGCCTTCGTACGTGATGTGGTACAAGTAATCGTCTTGATTCGTAAAATTTTGAGGAATAACGAAATTCGGCAACATGATGTCTTGCTTCAATTTCAAAATCTCACATTTGCCCACAATTTCATTTGTATTGTCAATTGCTTCGGGTACATCGCTGAACAGTTGCGTCATTTGCGACGTCGTTTTGAAGAAAAACTCATCATTAGGAAAGGCAAAACGGGCATTTTTCTTCAAAACATCTTCATCAGTATAGTCATCGAGTTTTGGCGTGGATTGCTTTTCACCTGTGTTGATACACAATAATATATCGTGCGCGTTAGCATCTTCGCGATCAACATAGTGCGAATCGTTGGAAGCAATAACTTTGACGTTATATTCTTTGGCAAAACGCAGCAATACTTCATTCACCACAATTTGATCTTTCAAATTGTGGCGTTGCAACTCGATATAATAATCGTCACCAAACATATTGAGCCACCATTCAAACTCCTTACGCCCCGCATCTTCGCCCTTCATCAAAATTGCTTGTGGCACTGACGCACCCAAACAACAAGTCGTGGCAATCAAGCCTTTGTGATATTTTTCAACCAATGACTTATCAATACGCGGATATTTGGAATACATGCCCTCCATAAATCCGAGCGAACACATTTTCATGAGGTTTTGATACCCCTCAGTATTTTTAGCTAAAAAGAGCTGATGGAAGCGTTTGTCTTTTTTGTCTTTTGAAAACGCCTTTTGCGTGCGGTCGTCCACCAAATAAAATTCACAACCCACAATCGGCTTCACAACGTTGCCTTGTTTCGCCGCTTCCGCTACGAACTCGAACACGCCAAACATATTGCCGTGGTCAGTGATAGCGACTGCAGGCATACCGTCTGCCGCTGCTTTTTTAAATAATTTTGGTATTGAAGCCGCCCCGTCGAGTAGTGAATACTGCGTGTGGCAATGGAGATGTGAAAATTTCATTGTCGAAACATTTTGTTTCGCAAAGATACGATTTTTGGGTGAATACTGAGGGGGTGAGTTTTCCACAAAATAAGAATAGTGTCAACAGTTATTAACATCTTCTCCTTCCCAATTATTTGAGTTTAGATGAGTGTCTGGATAAAAATATGCCTTTCGCGCAAGGTTTTTTAAAATTAAATTCAGTTCGGCGGGTGCAGGTTCGCCTTTTTGCAAAATAATACCATAGTAAATATCTGCGTGAAAAGGATTAGTTTCTTGCTTTGTTATTCGTACATAAGCCCCTAAATCTAAGACAATAGCATGACGAATAGATGCTAAACCTGAGAATGTTTTAGCCTCTGAATTCATAGCTTGTCCTTGATTTTTACAAAAAGTAGCTGTCGTAAAATTTAGTCTGTTTACCGAAACCTCATCTATTCCCGATGGTGAACGAAAAGCAATATGCGTAATTTTTGTAGGATTTTTTTTATCAATATGAAAAGGGGAAAAAATTATTCTAACAAGTTTTTCATCTTCCTTAAAATTATCTGGAACAACTATTTTAGGGATTTGCGTCATTTTTTTAGTCGAAAAAATATTTTCTAAGCTCTTTTGTAAACGTGCGCATCTGTTCAATATCCGTAATAACGAATTGATTATTAATTTTTTTAGTATAGCCATTACTTTGAATATAATAAGTTGAAAAGTTTTTACCTACCTCTAATAGCAATTCGTTTGAGTTATTATTCCACTCTATTGTAATCGTACCATTAGATGTTGGCAAAATATCCTCCTTTCTTACATTTTCCATAAGTGCATTTGGTACTTGATTGAAAATGAAAAGAGTGTGTTCTATGACATTTTTATCAATAGAACAAGCACCATAGCCATCCCAGTTTTCTTTAAGAAGAGCTAATTCTAATTCCACATGATTAATAATTTTTTGCTGAATAAAAGAATTATTTTTTGAATATGAAAATCCTAATGGCAGCATTGTGGCAATGACAGCAGTTTTTTGTTGACGTTGTTCTTCTTCGAGTCTTCGAGAAACAACAATATTAGGTAATTCGGTAAAAGCTATATCAATCATTTTTTTTCTTTTTATTCATACCCATTTTTTCCAAGACGGGAGGTGTGAAAATTGATTTAATAATTTTTTTATTATTACCATGAGCAAATTGAAGAGCCTCTTGAATAGTGGAATCTGCAAATAAATTTTTTAGAGTTTGAGGTAAATCCAACTCTTGTAAAGTATTATGAATAATTAAAAAATTCAATTTGCTTTTAAACTCTCTAATAGAAATATCTATTCTATCGATATAATCTTTCTTAAAAGATTCTGTTACAGATTTTTGATTTATCTGAAAACTATAGCTCCATGTTTTTTTTGATTGAAGTATTGCTAAAGGAAGTAAATCAGAGTCTTTTGAAAAAATTTCCTCTAAATTTGGAAAAGAATCATCAATCCAATCAAACTGATCTACATATCCTAAACTATAGGCATTAATGAATAGTTCTCTACCTGAATTAACAATGACATTTAATACATATGTAGTTGTTTTTAAATAATCATCCCAATCTTTGTAAAAAAGACAATGAATACTTAACCTTTGCATTTCTCCCTCTCTATCTAACTTCACTATCCAGCGTTTGGAACCATTTTCATAGTTTGTCAATACGAATCCGATTATCCCGTCTTCTGTCTTATCTAAACCTTTACCATCAATAGTTATTACACTTCGACTTATCAAATTTATTTCTTGAAAAAAAGATTTGAATTCTTCTTGAATTTTATTCAAGAAGTCTTGAGGATTGATTAGTACCTGTTCTAAAAAAAAAGTAAAACTGGTTTCTGAAATAGCATTAGATTTGGCATAAGGTATTAGGTTTTCCAAAATTGCAATTGATTGATTATCAACCATTTTGATATTTTTTTAATGATTTTTGTGCAAATAAATGATATTTTTGTTAATTACAAAAAAAAAGCCAAAAAATCGCTATTAAAATTTATCCTTAATAGTAAGAAAAATAAAAAAGCGGTGACAAAACTCGAAGTCCGTCACCGCCACATTATACCCTCTATTATGAAAATCAAACTATTTTTTAATTTTCAGAAAAATCCATTCTTGCGCCTTGCTTTTCGTAGGCTTTGCCCAGATTGTCGTAGCGTGCATTGATTTTATCTTTCAATTCTTTTCTTGCAAAGAAAATGCGACTTTTAACCGTACCGAGTGGTAGCTGTAAATCATCCGCAATTTCTTGGTATTTAAATCCTTGATAATGCATCACAAATGGTACTTGAATACTCTCATCGAGATTGCTAACCATATTGTTGAGTTCCTGCATCATAATGTCGCTTTCTGCACGATTTGGTGTTGAAACATTCACCGAATTGATAAAATACTGATTATCAGTACCATCCATAATCGTGTTCGATTTTACTTTTTTACGATAGTTGTTGATAAAAATATTTTTCATAATCGTAAAAAGCCAAGCTTTGAAATTTGTGCCGCTTTGAAATTTATCGCGATTTGTAATGGCTCTGAAAGATGTCTCTTGGAACAAATCTTTGGCATCTTCAACGTTTTTTGTCAAATTGTAGGCAAATGAATGCAACATCGTTGACATTTTGTTTAAATTGCTATCGAATTCTAGTGTTGTCATTATAGAGTATTTTAGTAAGGTGATTGATTATGAAAGCATTTTTTTGTTGTACACAGTTGTTATGATTTATGTTTTCCCTGTGTTCATCCTTTTTATAAGACAAAGATAATACCTTGTTTAACAATATGCAAGTTATCGTTAAACATTTTTTGTCTATCAATTTAAAACTTCACTTATGTTGTTTGTCTAAATATACCCTAATCAATTGACTGTTAAATACTTAACGCTATTTAGAATCATTATTCTACTACTTTATCTTTCAGAAAAAAATGAAAATAAAATAAAATTTATCCATTTTTTACCAATGAATGACAATTCTATCTAACTTAGTTTATCAAAATTACCTCTAAATTTAAAAATCTACATAAATTCTAAAAGCGCAATTGCTCCCTTTTTCTTGCTTCGATTGAAAAGAGTCTAAGTATAATGTCTATTAAGCTGAGCCTATTTTCAAGAAAAAATCAAAAACATGCCTTTTGAATGCAGCGGCAAACAATGAGCGATTGTAATGTATTTATATGTAGGGTTTCAAACCTATTAATACATCATTTTAGACATTCTCAAAACACATGCAGAAAGATAAAACTCTTTTTTTTAGACAAAATCTACTCAAATGGTTTGCGACAAATCATCGACCTATGCCATGGAAAGGCGTTCGAGACCCTTATATTATATGGCTATCGGAAATAATTTTGCAGCAAACAACAGTCGCACAAGGCAAATCTTACTTTGAAAAATTTTGTGAACGATACCCCTCAGTAACTGACCTTGCCCAAGCACCCTCAGATGAAGTCATGAAATTATGGGAAGGTTTGGGTTACTATTCTCGGGCACGTAATCTTCATACGACGGCAAAGTATATTACCCAAGATTTAAAAGGTTTATTTCCAAATACTTATGAAAATATTTTAAAGCTAAAAGGAATCGGCACTTATACGGCTGCTGCCATTGCCTCCTTTGCATTTGACCTACCTCATGCTGTTTTGGATGGCAATGTTTACAGAGTTTTATCTCGTTTTTTTGGCATCGAAACGCCTATTGATACGACAGAAGCAAAACATATTTTTACAGCCTTAGCTCATTCCGTTTTAGACCCAAAACGCCCTGCGGACTTCAATCAAGCCATTATGGATTTTGGTGCAACGCATTGTACCCCTTCAAATCCTAAATGTGGTCAATGTCCTCTACAATCAGAATGTTCGGCATTTGAAGCGGGTAAAGTCTCACTTTTACCCATAAAATCAAAAAAAATGGCGCGACGAACCCGTTTTTTTAACTATTTAGTTGTCACCGAAGGCAATTTTGTTTTTATTCGAAAACGTTTAGGGAAAGATATTTGGCAGGATTTATATGAATTTCCACTCATTGAAACCGATGATTTGGTAGAAGCACAATCAAGTGAACCGCTTTTTAATATATACACGGAGCGTCTTGATTTCCCTTTTGATTTCAACGCGTTACGTCTTATAAAAAAATCGCAACCTTATCAACAACTATTGACGCATCAAAAAATCATTGCCACATTTTGGGTATTTGAACATGCGAAAACCGATAAAATACTGAGGGGGGGTAATTTTCTTAAAATAGCAAACGAACAATTAAGCAATTATGCTTTTCCAAAAGTAATTGACATATATTTAAAAGAAAAAGTTTTGACTTTGTTTTAAATTCTTGTAACTACACAGGTTGTAATTTAATGATTAAATTTAGGCAAGGGAGTACTTCTACGCCTCTTTTGCGAAGGGTATCAATGACAGATCGAATGAC
>JAYTUQ010000192.1:0-1772 GCA_043744455.1 Saprospiraceae bacterium
AAAAATAAACATACAATTATGAGCAAATACCGCATTTGGGAACAAAATGGTTTGAATTACGTCACATTAACAGTAGTGGGTTGGATAGACATATTCACACGGCAGCGTTATAGAGATATAGTGATAGAAAGTTTACGCTATTGTCAGCAAAACAAAGGTTTACACATTGTGGGTTATGTCATTATGTCGAATCATACCGCTCGGCAGGTATGTTCATTAAATTAACGCACACCCCTTAAGCCACACAACGACGGCGCTGGGTTCGGTGTTTTCACCGAACTCACCTATACGGCAGGTCTCCGACCTGCGAAGATGATTGAAAAGAGATGTAAGAGGAAAGCAACTGCTGCCGTTTACGTGGGTCGGAGACCCACAGGATAGTACGATTCGGTTAAAAAACCGAATCAAGCGGTGTCGTTCGTTGTTGTTGGTTTGTGGGGTGGAAAAAGCAAGACCCGTGCCGAGCGGAACATTTAGGTTTTAAAAATTAATAGTTAAATTTGATAAAAAATGAGCCAAAACAAGCAAATCATTTTAGCATTTTTGTTTGCCTTTTTAATTCAAAAAAGCCAAGCACAAGACAATCTCGTCTCAAATGGGGATTTTGAAAATGTTGAAAAATGTATTATCGCTCAAAAAAATAATGACATCCCACGCTTTTGGTTTTCACCACACGACCGCATTATTCCACTCGACGACCCTTGCTATTATGGCGGTTATAGGTCATCACAAGACAATATTATAGGCATCAATGGCTCAAAATGTGGTTATATGGAAACTTATGGCTTTTTCTCAAATGTTTCACACCATCGCGCCTATTTAGCGACAAAATTGCCAAAACCTCTTGTCGCCAATCAAAAATACTATTTTGAAATGTCTTTCCGAACCATTGATACTGTCGAACCAACTTGGGTTTCAACAGACTTTACAGATGGACAATCGGTTGCTTTTTCAAAAGATTTTCCCATTTACAATTGGAATATACCCAATATTCCTTTGTCACTTGAACCCGTTTTGAGTCATGGTCTCGTTAAAGATTTTAATTGGCATAAACTTAAAGGGTGCTTTCGCGCCAAAGGAAACGAGCAATATTTGGTAATTGGCAATTTTAAGGAAAATAGTCAAATCATACGCATCCCAACAGGTTTGAAAAGCCCCTCACTCTACAACGGCAGCAGTCTCCTCGTTGACAATGTTGTTTTAACGCCCGTAACAGTCAATCTGAATGATACAGCCGCTTGTCAAGGCGAAACGGTTGCTTTTGATGTCTCCAAACCATTCATTGATTCGTTGCAATACCGTTGGCATGACGGCACAACGACCCCTCAGTATAAAGCGACAAAATCAGACATTATCTCCGTCAAAGTCATTTATCCAACGGGAAATTGTATTGCAGAAGGTAGTGCGTCAGTAAAAATATTGGAACAAAATTATCAACCCTTAGCAAAGGATACAACTGTTTGTCAAAACGAAAAAGTGACGTTCACTGCTGGTACAGGCATATTAAGAGAGACAATTGCTTGGAAAAACGGCAGTAAAGACCGAAAAATCGAAGCCAATACTGAGGGGGTCTATTTAGCTGATATCAAAAACCGTTGCGCCAATTGGACAGATACTTTCCGGTTACGTATTGAGCATTGCGGTTTTGAAGTTTATGTTCCAACTGCTTTTTCACCTAATAATGATGGTGTAAATGATGATTTTAAACCTTTTATAAAAATGGATTTCATCAAAATCGAAAACTACGATTTGCGCCTTTTCAATCGTTGGGG
>JAYTUQ010000193.1:0-6783 GCA_043744455.1 Saprospiraceae bacterium
GGTAATGGAAACATCAATAACCGTTGTTGATTTAGAAGCATTCACTGAGCTATCTAATTATTTTGATTTCAAGGAAATTAACAGTGATAAAAATTTTGAGGGACAAACATTTCTCACTCAGTTAGCCAAGTCCATAGCAATTTCATATTTCTTTCTTGAATTACAAAATAGACAAAATGAATTGGCATTGTTGCTTGATAATGGTGAACAAATGATAAGTTTTTTACTGAAAAAAGGGGCTAACATAAATATACCTAATGACAAAGGTGAAACAGCATTAGTATTATTAAAGGATATTCCTCAATTGTGTAAGTTTTTACAAAAAAAGGGAGCAAAATAAGTTTTAAGGGAAAGTGCCCGCTGGGCAGGGGTTTCATTAATTTAAGCACTCTCGTTAAAATAAACAACAGACGTGCTGGGTTCGGTGTTTTCACCGAACTCACCTATAAAATTAATTCACAATATACCCCCTCATTATTTCGAGCAGAATAGAATTTTTAAGAACATCTTGAAAAATCCGTCATGTAGAACGGTAGGATAAAAATTTAATTAGATTTGTAAAAATATCAATGACGATGAACCAACTTCTCTTACTTATTATTTTACTAGCCTGCGTTATCGCAGCCTTGTATTTAGGACGCCTACCTTATATCAAACACTTGAGTTCTCCCATGATTGTCATTATTTTGGCAGCTATTTTAGCCAATATGGGGCTCATTCCAACCTCCGCAGGTGCGCCACCGCTGTATGATGGCATTTTCAAATATATTGCGCCCATGGCTATTTTCTATTTGATGCTTAGTGTCAATCTCAAAAGTTTGAAAAAAGCGGGACTGCCCATGATTGGGAATTTCTTTCTCGGTGCATTGGGCATTATGGTAGGAGTAGCGGTCGGTATGTGGGCTGTAAACGGCAAAATGCGCATCGGCGAAAATTTTTTTGCTGTCGGCGGCCTTTTCACAGGCACTTTTATTGGTGGAAGTATTAATTTGAATGCTGTGGCTTTACATTATAACATCACGAAAGATGGATCGTTGTACGCTGCCATTACCGCTATTGATAATATTATGACCGCTATTTGGGTTATGGCAACCATTGCTATTCCTACTGTTATGAAAAAATTATTGCCTACGCCCAGACAGGGTGCTGCTTCTGAAGAAAGCTACGAAAATGCTCTCAGCGATGTCGAAACAGTGAACCCCCTCAGTATTACATGGCTTTTGTTGATTGGTTTTGGAACTTTACTCGTTTCTCAAGAACTCAATAAATGGGTGCCTAATATGCCAATGATTATTTGGCTCACCACTATTGCTTTATCATTGGCGCAAATACCGGCTATTCAGCGCATTAAAGGCAATAAATTGATGGGAATGTTATGCGTTTATTTGTTTTTAGCCGTTATCGGTGCTTATTGCGATATTCCCACCCTTATAAAAAACGGTGACTTAGCAATGACGCTCATAATTTTTGTCCTTATTTTAGTTTCGGTTCATGCGCTTTTTCAATTTGGCATCGGTTATTTATTCAAACAAGATTGGGACGTGATGGGCATAGCTTCGCAAGCCAATTTGGGCGGTTCCTCCACTTGTTTGGTCTGTGCGCAAAGTTTGGGACGTGATGATTTGGGTCTGGCTGGCATTTTGGTCGGAGCTTTAGGCAATGCCGTCGGAACATATTTCGCTATTTTAATGGCTGAATGGTTGCGATATAGTTTTTAAATAGCATTGGTTTTATGGAAAGAGTCGGTAGGAATTTCAAATTAAAAAATTAACAAATTTTTTTTTATACCATTTGCATTATTTAATTTTGGTTGTAAAAGCTTAGAAAAAATAAATGTTTTTTATACGCGTGTGGTTGCTTTACACATGGCTATTAAAAACAGGCAATATAAAAGCACTTATATTTATCATTCAGACAGAGGCTTACAATATATCAGCAAGGGTGCGACATGAAGTTATAATTTGAACTGTAAATCACTGAATATCAATAATTTACACGAAGGTATTACATGACTTTACCGCTTGTACGACCAAGCGTTACCGCCTGTGACGTGCGTTTCGAGTAATTGAGATGTACGAAGCTCACAGGACAATGCCTCCCCCGAACAGGGTCGTTTTTTCATATAGAATGTGCCGCTCGGCAGGGGTGTTCATTAAATTAACGCACATCCGCTAAGCCACACAACGACGGCGCTGGGTTCGGTGTTTTCACCGAACTCACCTATCCGGCAGGTCTCCAACCTGCGAAGGTGATTGAAAAGAGATGTAAGACCCGTTTACGTGAATCAGAGACCCACGAGATAATGCGATTCGGTTAAAAAACCGAATCAAGCGGTGTCGCTCGTCGTTGTTGGTTTATGGGATGGAAAAAAAAGACCAGTGCCGAGCGGATAAAATCAGAGAAAATACTGAGGGGGTATTTTTAAAAATCCCAATCCCGAAGGGATTCAACATGAATAGCCCCGAATGAAATTCGGGGAAAACGAACGGTTCGGAATGTGTAAAAACCCTGAAAGGGTTAAACGTGATTATTGTTCAACCCTTCAGGGTTTTATAAAATCGCCTCATTATATCTTCCCCGAATTTCATTCGGGGCTATTCACGTTTAACCCCTTTGGGGTTTTTGAAAAATCCATTACACGCTTTAAACAAATAAAAAAATGGCAGAAAAGAACAATCAACAGTTAGGCAGTACCCTATGGGTAATCGCCGACAAACTACGCGGCTCAATGAACCCGCTTTTGCCAAAATAGATGTTAAGCATTAAACAAGGCTGTTAGCTACCCCTCAGTAAAAGCGGTTAAAAACTGCCCAAACGAATAGATTTTGTTATTTTTGCGGTGTACAATAAAATCATTGACAAATGGAAAAAGAATTTAACGTCACGGGTTTGTGTTTTCCCAAACAACATTACATGGCAGATGTGTCTAAGAAATTAGTACAGACTATCAAACTGGTTGAGAACGGTAAGTATTTTATCATCAACCGCCCCCGACAATATGGGAAGACGACGGCACTGTTCAGTGTGGCAACGGCACTGCGCGCAACGGGCGACTATATTGTTTTCAATACAAGTTTTGAAGGTGTAGATAAGGCTGATTTTGAGGACGAGCAGCAGTTTTCTTCAAGTTTTGTTCGTTTGTTGGGCAAAAGCATGGAAACATTTGACCGAGAAAATGCAGTAAAATTACTTGACTTAGCACCGACAGTAAAAGGTATGAACGCGCTTTCAGATTTTATAACCGATTTTGTGACAAATACGAATAAAAAAGTGGTCGTTTTGATAGATGAAGTGGACCAAAGCAGCAACAATGAGTTGTTTGTGAAATTTTTAGCCTTATTGCGAAAAAAATACTTGGCGCGCGTCGAAACCCCTACTTTTCACGCTGTTGTGTTGGCAGGTCTGCACGATGTGAAGTCGTTGAAACTGAAATTGCGCCCGAATGAAGAACAGAAATACAACTCGCCGTGGAATATTGCCGCCGACTTTAAAGTAGATATGAACTTGCAGCCGTCCGAAATCAAGCCGATGCTTGAGGCTTATTGTAAAGACAGAGGGGTGGACATGAACACGCAACAAATGGCGGATAGTTTGTTTTACCACACTTCGGGCTATCCTTTTTTGGTGAGTAAATTGTGCAAAACAATAGACGAAGACCTCCTGCCCGACAAAGCAGAAAAGACGTGGACTTTGGCAGATTTGGACGCTTCAGTTCGGTTGTTGCTGAAAGAAAAAAACACGAATTTTGACAGTTTGATAAAGAACTTGGAGAACAACAACGACTTATACAATTTGGTCTATCGCATCATCATAGACGGCGATATTGTTTATTTCAATCCGCACGACCCTTTGATTGACTTGGGCATCATGCACGGTATATTCAAAGATAGCGGTCAAATAAAAATCCATAACCGTATTTATGAGCAAGTTTTGTATAACTACATGACCAGCAAAACAGAAATTGCCTTGAAGTCGCAGAACAACTATGCGGGCCATTTTACCTTAGATGATGGTACTTTGGACATGCAAGCCGCTTTGTTGAAGTTCCAACAATTTATGAAAGAAGAATACAACGAAAAGGACAAAGCGTTTTTGGAACAACAAGGCAGATTGGTTTTTTTATCCTTTTTATCGCCTATTTTGAACAGCAAAGGACATTCGTTCAAAGAAGTACAAACGTCGGAAGAAAAACGTCTGGATATTATCGCCACCTACAACGAACACAAATACATCATCGAACTCAAACGGTGGTACGGCGAGGCTTACCATCAAAAAGGCATCAAACAATTAGCCGATTATTTAGATATTCAAGGCGTTAAGACGGGTTTCTTGGTTATTTTTGAGCACAACAAAACCAAAACATGGCGTAAAGAATGGCTTTCATACGCCGATAAAAGAATTTTTGCGGTGTGGGTATAAGGCTTCAGGGGAAACTTTAAAACATGCGTTTCTCTTAAAATTTCGATATCATCAACGGAAAAATTGGGGTACAACAAAATATGACCGAATGGGAAGTTGGCGAAATGTTGGAAGAACAAGGTGTGCCAAAGAATGATATTGTCGCTGGTTTTTTGCCATAAATATCATTAAAGTGATACTGATGCCGTTGAAGGCAGCATAAGACATTTATACGGTTTTTAAAGATGAAAATAGTTAAACCGATGCGGCAATTTAAAAATCTTTTATGTATTCTGAAAGATTATTGTTTCACAAAAGCCCGTTGCAGACTCTCTTTAGGTGTCGTCACCCTTGCCCAATAAGTGCCCGCTTGCAGATGTGAGATGTCTAAATCCATGCGACTATCCGTACTTTTTGTTTGTAACATCAGGCGTCCCATCCTATCAAAAACCGTAATCGTGGCATCTATGGCTTCATCTAATTGTAATGTAATGCCCTCTTTAGCAGGATTTGGGAACAGAGTGAAGGTGTTTTTAGGCTCTGAAGAAACGGCAATAGTCTTTGAATAAGTTTTATTGCCCGCATTATCCAGCTCACAAAGGCGATAGTAGCCAATCATACTGAGGGGGTCGGTGTCGGTAAATGTATAGGTCTGCGTTTGGTTCGATGTACCAAAACCTTTGACATCGCCGATGGTTTCAAATACTTTACCCATTGCA
This sequence comes from Saprospiraceae bacterium, assembly GCA_043744455.1. Lineage (GTDB taxonomy): Bacteria > Bacteroidota > Bacteroidia > Chitinophagales > Saprospiraceae > JAAFJT01. Next base: position 5,118 of record JAYTUQ010000193.1, read on the forward strand.
CTGCGTTCGATTTTGAAGCCTTGATTGTCTTTTTCGGTAGCAGTTTGCCAATTTAAGACAACTTTTTGGTCTTTAGCTTGCGCTTGAAAATTGAGAAAAGAGACAGGCAAAACAGGCGAGAGAATACCCGTTTGAAATGTTGCCACATAATAATTGCTGCCATTGTCTCGAACTGCGGTGGCATCTACGGTACTATTACCGTCTGAATCAACGCCTATTTCAAAATACATTTCAATTGTGTAATTTGTATTAGATTGCAAACCTGTCAATAAATTGGCAAGTAAGCTAATGGCAGGAGCTTTTTCATAAGTTTTAGCCGTGTAAACGCCATCAAAAGTGCTTGATTTTTGGGTCAAATCCACACGTATAAAACTGCCTTTATTGCTTGGATTATCGTAAATTCTATACAATACAGCACTTTTTATGACGTGATTTGTACAACTTTCCCATGTCGTCGTCGAACCGTCTGTCAGCTTTAGTTCTATGATATTAGAACCAAAAGTACTCGGGAAGGCTGTACGATAAGTACAGTAAGAATTGAAATATATGGTTTCTGCACCATTAATCTTAAAAGTTGAAAACGTGCCGCAATCGGTCACGTAATCGAAACCGCAAGCCTTAGTATCTTGAGAAAAGCATAAAAAGGCGGCAAAAAAAGTCCATTTTATGAATAAAAAATGACAATTATGTTTGAATTGCTTTAAGGAGGAATGAGATTTTTTCATAGGTATTTAATTATAAGACAATTGGATTATAGTTTACCACAAAGGTACATATCTGTACAATGATTAACAATACCACATTAGAGGTATTGCAATTATGTTTTATTTGACAAAAAAAAAATCGCCGCATCAAAACTAACGCGGCGATTTAACCTAACCAAATAAAAACCATATATTTTTTAATGTCTATCAAATTTCGACTTTTTCCATTTTAGGCGCTAAAACGTGCATAACTAACCAAGCAATTAAATATAAAGAACCACAAAGGACAAACATGATATAGTATCCTGTTTCAATCCTGCCCAAATTTTTGTAATAGTCAAATAAATAACCCGCTAATTTAGTCACAATAATACCACCTATGCCACCTGCAAAACCACCCACACCTGTAACCGAGCCCACTGTTCTTTTAGGGAACATATCACTGACGGTTGTAAAAATATTGGCACTCCACGCTTGATGTGCCGAACATGCAAAACCAATGAAAAGGATAGGATACCACATGCTGTAAGTGCCTGTTATTTGTGCAAATACGACGGGTAACGCACAGAAAGCATAAATGAGCATTGCTGTTTTTCGCGCTCTGAAAACGGGCCATCCTTGTTTAATAAAATACATGGGTAACCAACCACCGAAAACACTGCCAACTGTTGCAATGGTGTAAACAAGTGCAATAGGCAAGGATAAATCTGTTTTTGTCAGCTGATATTGTTCTTTTAAGTAATCGGGCAACCAGAATAAGTAAAACCACCAAACGCCGTCAGTTAGAAATTTGCCCATAGCAAAAGCCCAAGTTTGTTTGAATTGCAGCAGGCGAAACCAACTCACACGATCGGTTGGTGCGTCAACGGCAATCACTTCATCTTTGTCGCTGTGGATATAATCGAATTCTGCTTGATGCAATTTTTTGTGTTTTTGAGGTACTTCATACATAAAATACCAAA
>JAYTUQ010000194.1:0-25415 GCA_043744455.1 Saprospiraceae bacterium
GCAGGTATGATGTCGTTTAATCTGGTCTGGTAGTTCAGTTGGTTAGAATACATGCCTGTCACGCATGGGGTCGCGGGTTCGAGCCCCGTCCGGACCGCTGTTCAAATTCAAGGCTCATCGAAAGATGAGCCTTTTTTTTTGTACCTACTTCAGCCTCAAAATGTGTCAAAACTTTATGAACGTATGTTAAACAGCCATTTACGAAATTTTAAAAATTTCGTAAATGTTGATAATCAATGAATTACACTGATGTTTACTAAACTTTGAAAGTTTACTAAATCAGGTATTCTATCCCAACCTCGTATGTCTTTTCTGTACATTGTAAAATTATATTTAAAAATCTAAACTTAGTTTATTTATCAAACTAACAAGAACTAAATTTGCCTTACCAACGTTATAAATGTTGACACATGCCCCCCTCAGTATAAAACCGCTTTTTAAAATATTTTATATAAAAAACATCTGAACATGCTCGCTACAGCCTATCAAACAGCCGAAAAAGCAATGCCTCAAAGAGGTTGGCTCGACATCGAAGTTGACCCAACACTTGATTTGGTCGAAGAAATAAAAAAGTTGAAAAAAGAAAAAAATGCGGTCATTTTAGCGCATTATTATCAAGATTCCGAGATTCAAGACATCGCTGATTTTATCGGCGACAGCCTTCAACTCTCACAACAAGCCGCTAAAACAGAGGCGGATATTATCGTTTTTGCAGGTGTTCACTTCATGGCAGAAACGGCTAAAATGTTGTCCCCAACTAAAAAAGTGCTGTTGCCTGACCTCAATGCGGGTTGTTCGTTAGCAGATAGTGCGCCTGCGCCATTGTTTAAAAAATTTAAAGAACGTTATCCCGACCACGTTGTCGTCAGTTATGTCAACTGCACGGCAGAGTTGAAAACATTGACGGATATTTGTTGCACCTCATCCAATGCCGTTCAAATTATTGAAAGCATTCCAAAAGAAAAATCCATCATTTTTGCACCTGATAAGAACTTAGGGGCATACTTGATTAAAAAAACGGGCCGCGACATGGTATTGTGGAACGGCGCATGTATGGTGCACGAAATTTTTTCTAATGAAAAAATTACGAAACTGATGCACCGCCACCCGAACGCTAAATTCATCGCCCACCCTGAATGTGAAGCCCATATCCTTGACAAAGCGGATTATATCGGTTCAACAAGCGGTTTGCTGAAATATACTGAGGGGTCAGATGCGACGGAATTTATCGTTGCCACTGAACCAGGCATCATTCACCAAATGCAACTGCGTTCACCACACAAAACATTCATACCTGCGCCACCTAATAATACGTGTGCTTGCAACGAATGTCCGCACATGCGCTTGAACACGATGGAAAAACTCTATTTGTGTATGAAATATGAACTGCCAGAAATTACTTTGTCAGAGCGTGTGACTCAAGAAGGTCGATTGTGTATTGACCGTATGTTGGAGATTTCGGCGAAGGCGGGGCTGTAAATAAAAATCCGCCCAACCGCTTGATGAGCGCGGTGGACGGATTAAGCCACTTAGTTATATGTCTTTTTAATACTCAATCCCATGATTTAAAGTTAAATCTACAACGATTAAAGGGCTTTATTTTCTTGTAATTTTTTAAGACTTTTATCTGGTTCAATATTAATTTTTGGTGTAAAAATGAGTTTCTATTGTCTAAATTTGCACTCCCTCAGTATAATCATCCATTTTAAAAGACTTTTGTGTGATTCAATATCAAAAAAACACCTTAGAAAACGGACTTCGAGTTCTTATACACGAAGACAATTCTACGCCATTGGTTGCCGTCAATTTGCTTTATGATGTCGGCAGCCGCGATGAAAGCCCTGAAAAAACAGGTTTTGCACACCTTTTTGAGCATTTAATGTTTGGCGGTTCAAAAAATGCAATCGATTTTGATGACCCGATTCAAAGTGCAGGTGGCGAAAACAATGCATTCACGAACAGCGACATGACGAACTTTTACGCCACTGTGCCCGCCGAAAATCTTGAAACCTTACTGTGGCTTGAAAGCGACCGCATGTTGGCATTGCGCATCAACAAACGCTCGCTCAACGTGCAACGTAAAGTCGTTGTTGAAGAATTTAAAGAAACAACGCTTAATGAGCCTTATGGTGATGTTTGGCACATCATTAGCGAGATGGTTTTTAAGACACATCCCTATCGCTGGCCCGTTATTGGGCTTACGCCGCAACACATTGAAGACGCCACCTTGGAAGACGTGAAAGATTTTTTCAAGGCATTTTATGTACCTAACAATGCCATCTTGACGGTTGCAGGTAATTTCTCAAAAATTCAACAAGGTACTGAGGGGGTCAAATCGTTGGTTGAAAAGTGGTTTGGTTCTGTTCCTGCGGGCAATGTGCCGCTGCGAAATCTGCCTCAAGAGCCCTCTCAAAGGACAGAAATCAGGCGCACCGTTGAAGCCAACGTGCCTATTGATGCACTCTATATGTTATTCCGAGCACCTGAGAGAATACATCCTGATTTCTACGCATTGGATTTATTAACCGATGTTTTGGCAAATGGTACATCATCCCGATTGTATCGCAAACTATTGAAAGAGAAGCGTTTATGTTCCGAAATTGATTGCTCCCAATCCGGCAATCTCGATCCTGGCATCGTCATCATTGATTGTAAACCTACTGAGGGGGTCACTTTGGAAGTACTCGAAGAAGCCATTTGGGCAGAATTAGAACGAATTAAAAATGAGCCGATTGACGAATTCGAACTTCAAAAACTAAAGAACAGGGTAGAAAGCCAACAGACCTTTGGCGATGTGGGCGCTTTGAACAAAGCGATGAATTTGACTTTTTTTGAACTGATCGGCGATTCAGATTTAATCAATACGGAAATTGAGCATTATCAAGCTGTGCAAGTCGCTGATATTCAACGTGTTGCGAATGATATTTTTAGAAAAGAAAACGCTTCCATTTTATATTATAAAGCAAAAAAGTAAACATGGAATAAACCTTAAATGACCTTACATTCCTTAAATGCCTCATACGGTTAAAAAGTGATATTTTTTTACCGTATAAGGTATTTAAGGAATGTAAGATAATTTAAGGTTATTTTTTTTATAGTTCAAAACTAAAACAAGCAAAATACATGGCACATTGGCATTTAAAGGGTAAAAAAGCCTTGATAACAGGCGCAACAAAAGGCATTGGTCGAGCCATTACAGAAGAATTTATCCACTTAGGCGCAGAAATTTTGATTGTCGCACGAAACGAAAATGAGGTAAATGATGCCGTTACCGCATGGCAAAATCAAGGACATAAAGCCTTTGGTTGCGTCGCCGATGTCTCAAAAAGTGAAGACCGTAAAAAGGTTATGACAAGCGTTCAAAACGTTTTTGGCGACAGTCTGGATATTTTAGTCAACAATGTCGGCACAAATATTCGGAAGCAACTCGTTGATTATCAAGAAGATGAATATCGTCATATTTTTGAAGTTAATCTTTTTAGTGTTGTCGAAATGTGCCGTTTGTGCTTTCCTTTTTTGAAAAATGGCGTTGGCGCAAATGTGGTCAATGTGGCTTCGGTTGCCGGCTTTCTCGATGTCCTGTCAGGTTCACCTTATGGTATGACGAAAGCGGCGGAAATACAACTGACGCGGCATTTGGCTGTCGAATGGGCGGTGGCGGGTATCCGAGTCAATGCCGTTTCGCCTTGGTACACCGCTACGCCTTTAACCGTTCCTGTTTTGACAAACCCTGAACGTTTAGACCAAATTATCAAAAGGACACCCCTCAGTAGAGTGGCTGAACCCGAAGAAATGGCTTCGGTGGTCGCGTTTTTAGCGATGGATAAGGCTTCTTATATTACAGGTCAGAATATTTCTGTGGATGGTGGGATGTCGGTGAAAGGACTTTAATTATAATTATTTCATACACTTAATGAGTTGATAATCAATATCAAATCAACTATTTATGAAATTTTACTTATTTCATTTTTTAAAAAATAAGACAAACCGCTTACATTTAAGGTGTGGCTTCGCTCCCATGTTTCACCTTCGGGAACAACGATATACTGAAAATCAGGTTTTATATCTTCAACGGCAGAATAAAAACCTTTTGACGGAACAGGGTTACTACTGTACTTAATTTCAACAACAGTCAATTTTCCTGATGCCCCCCTCAGTATCAAATCCACTTCTGCCCCCGCTTGCGTTCTGTAAAAAGAGTACTCAAATGATTTGCCACCCGCTCTGAAGATTTCTTCTATGACATAAGTTTCCCATGAGTTGCCCAACCAAATGCTGCCGTGGAGCTGTTCAAAATTTTGCATACCCAACAAACGGTGTAACAAACCTGTATCACGTAAATAAATTTTTGGCGAACGTACCAAACGTTTTGTTGTGTTGGCATAAAAAGGCAATAGGCGGCGAATGATGAAACTACCTTCTAAAATATCAAGGTATTTTTTTATTGTCACCGTTTCGTTGCCCAATGTCCTTGAAATATCCGCTAAATTGAGTAAATTACCACTTATTGAAGCTAAAACTTTAAGCAATCGTTCCATCGCTGGAATCGTAATATCATACCCAATTCGCCGAATATCTCTATGTAAAAAGGTTTCAATAAAATTACTTAACCACATTTCGGAAAGCCTATCGGTTGGTGCTAACAAAGCATCGGGAAATCCACCTCTAAACCAATGTTCAATTTGTGGTTTTACTCCCTCAATTTCGAGCAATGAAAAGGGCGTAATTTCAAAATAGGCGATGCGCCCTGCCAACGTCTCCGTACTATTTTTGATAATATCCAATGACGCTGAACCAGTCAAAATGAATCGAGCGGGTCGTCGGTCTTCATCAACTAACCAACGAATTAAGGGCAAAAGGGAGGGAATATTTTGAATTTCGTCAATAATGACGCATCTATCTTGATATTGCTTTAAAAAATACTCTGGTTCAGCCAATTTCTGCCTGTCCGTATCTCGCTCTAAATCAAGAAAAAGGGTGGGTTGATTGAGCGTTTTTTCCAAAACTTTGGCTAATGTTGTTTTACCAACTTGTCGCGGGCCGATTATCCCAATCACAGGAAAATACGTCAATGCTTCTTGTATTTCTGGTAATATAGCTCTTTGTATCATCGTACAAAGGTAAAAATCATCCTTGAAAAACAGTTAGTTAAATAATCATTTTTCAAGGATGTTTATAAAAAATCAACCTAAATCCGTCAAATTAACCCAATCAGTGGTCAAAAATCACTTTTTCAAGCCAATCTCCCGCAACCTTTCATCCAAATACTCCCCTGCCGTAATTGGCTCATAAGCAAGCGGATACGCTGCCGTTATCGTTTGTGGCAAACAAGTCAAATCCATGCCCGAAACAGGATGCAAGAAAAAAGGAATAGATAAACGCGGCAAATGCCACTCCGAACGTGGCGGATTGACCACACGATGCGTCGTAGATTTCAAGTAATTATTGGTCAAACGCTGCAACATATCGCCCACATTGATGACAATTTCGTCCTCTTCTGGCACCACATCTTTCCATTCATTATTTTTTGTCAACAGCTGTAAACCACCTGCCGAAGCACCGACGAGCAATGTTATAAGGTTTATATCCTCGTGTTGTTCTGCCCGAATTGCCGTTGCTGGCTCTTCTCGAATGGGTGGATAATGGATGGCACGGAGAATCGAATTACCATATTGGATTTTACTATCAAAATAATGTTCACCTATATTGAGGTGTAAACCAATGGCTTGCAACAAAGAACCGCCTGCATTTTCAAAGGCTTGATATAGTTGAATACCTAAAGCCGTAAACAACGGTTTTTCATCAATATGAATATTATCAGGATAAAAGTCCTCGTCGGGATGTCCATCAGGCACTTCTTGTCCAATTTGAAAAAACTCCTTCAAATCAGCTACTTGGGTATGTTTGGCGTGTTCTTTTCCAAAGCTGGTATAACCGCGTTGACCCGCCAACTGCGGGTCTTCATATTTTCGTTTTGTATCAACGGGTAAAGCAAAAAAGGCTTTAGCTTCGCTATAAAAATCGTCAATTAACGATTTTGGAATGCCATGATTGACAACGCCTACGAACCCGACTTCGTGGAAAGCTTTGCCGAGTGTTTCGACAAACGCTTGACGTTCTTGCGGCGTACCGCTTCTAAATTTTGATAAATCAACAACTGGAATCGCTCTTTGCTCGTGCATTGTGTATTTTTTTAAAGGTGATTAGTAATAATGGTTAGGACTTCTTTTTATTTTCAAAAATGATGCAAAATACTGTCACGCAAAGCGTGATGAAGCTTACGGCATCAAGGGGGATAAAAATAGACAAACTTCATAATTATCATGAAAAAAATAATATTGAAGGCAATTTAGCTATTTTTATAAAGAACATACACAATTTTGGGGTTAAAAAAAAGTCTGCATTTCAAGTAGAAATGCAGACTTTACTGAGGGGTCAAATTTATTCACATATCATCTTTGTCCCAATTGTAGGTAAAAGTGAAGTTAAAATAACCCGCTGTTTTTTCTTTACCGAAATATGCCGGTTGCCACCAACCTAACCAAATTGAAAAAGCACCCATATATCCTCCTATTTGTGGGGCAGCAAAAACTAAAGGCACTGTAGTTTTTCCACCGCCTAACTCGATGCCAACACTAAGCCAATCGTTTTGCCAAAAAAAAGCACTTTGAGCGATACCGCCCAACTGCCAATTATTATCGAAATATTCAAAAGAAGGGGTCAACCGCCATTGACTGTCGAAGCCGCCTTGCCATCTTCGTCCGTAAATAAAATTGGGCTGGAAACCCCAACCCATTGTTTGCCGAAGCCCATGACCCGCTCCGTCAGGCGATAACAAATCTAAGCCAACAGACCACGCCTCTTTACCACAGTTACACAAAGTATATTGAAAGCCAACAGTCAATTGGTTTGTTACTTCCTGAACTGTTTTATCGGCTTTTGCTACCCACGTGGAATAAAATCCAGTTTGAATACCTAATTTTTTAGTAAGCAAAGTTTCAACATCCCAACCGATTTCATGTGTCCAACCATATTTGCTTGGATTGATACTAAAATTTGGACTAAATTCAATTCTACCAAGTTTGGCATCAAATTCTGCAACATTATCATTGAACAATGGCTCTGACCAAGTAGCAAACGTGCTTTTTTGTGCCATTATTACTTGACTCATAGCACATGTGAACACCATCAGGAACAGCAGATATTTGGATTTGTTTACCATTATTTTTATTCTTGAAAACGAACCAATAACATAATGGATGCCACGCCCAACAGCAAGCCTAAAATTTCTCGCGTGTTGATTTTTTCATTAAAAACAAACAAACTTAGTATGACACTAAGGAAAATGACAGCAAAAGAATGTAACATTCCGACTGTGAAAACCTTGAAGTTTCGCATAAGCATGAAAAAACCAATAGCACTAATGCCATAAAGGAAAACACCAAATAGCAGCATTTTCCAACCACTCCAACCGTCCTCCATAGACGCTTTTTTGATATAATAGTCTGCCCAAATGCAAATTAACTCAACGAATAGAAGTACGAAAACCCAATTCCACCGAGAAGAAAGAATCCAATCCAACCAGAATATTTTAATATTAGCAGTATTCATAAACCTTTTTCTTTAGTGATGCAATAGATTCATTTTTACTTGCAAGTCGGCTGTTCAAAAGATGTTGATTGTTCTGCAAAATAAGCGGTATTGCTTCATCAAGTCGAAGACGAAGAGAAGGGCGGAAAGTATCACTCCTATTCAAAACACCCACGCAGTTCTTAGCCCCGCATTTGCATTCAAAATCATCCAAATGCTTGTAGTAGCAGCAATAATTTTCTGTAATTTCTTCACCTTCTTCAATATCTCGTATAGCAACGCTGATGTTATCAAACTCCATAAGATAGGTACAATTTGGGCTACATGAGTGGTTGACATACTTGCCGTTGTCGCTTGGTGAAATGATTTTATGATTTGAATCAAGATAGCAGAAATGTGCTAATTGGCGTTGTTGGCTTTTGGGTAATCTCTGAAATGACTCAAAAGACATGATATTATCGGTATTATCAGCAACCCATAATATTTCTCCTTTTTTGAACTTGCGTTTAGCAAATAGCGAAACGCCTTTTTTTGTCATGCTTATATAAGTATCCGGATGCACCATAATAATTGATAATTTAGTTGATAAGTATGTTTTGGCAAGAATAGAATGAAAAAAAGAAAATCTGTATTTCTTTTATCAAAGATAGATGTGTCACAGAACCTACTGTCAACAAAAAGGCTTCTATCTGTGACGTTTAAAATAGCATCCATAAATTAAAATTTAACTATATAAAATATTAGAAAACAGATTTTAAGATTGGTTTTATCTTCTAAGAATGTTGACATCTGTTTCAATAAAGCGAAGCGTTAATCGGTAGGAATAACTGTTAATTGAGGATGTAATTAACCACTATTGGGTATTGAATCTCTCTATTGATTTTGAAAAAAATGATAAAGTTTACCCCCTCAGTATTAAGCACTTAATGCACAACTTGAAGCAGAGACATTACCTTCAATTTAAAAAAAATCTAAATAGCCCTCTTCTTTACGAAAAAATTAAACGATTTTTGCCGTCTCCTACTTTACATATAGTTTTGTAAGTACTTTATCAAAAACGCAATCATTCAACGAAAAACAATTCCTTTATTAACAGGTATTTACTTTTTCATCCAAATTCTTAATAACTTATGGCTTGGTTAACGAATTACCTAACATCCTCCATTGGTCGAAAACTCACTATGAGCTTGACGGGGCTGTTCTTGATTTTGTTCCTCGTCGTTCATTTGCTCGGCAATTTCCAGCTTCTGAAAGACGACGGCGGCGAGGCGTTCAACAAGTACACGTACTTTATGACGCATTTTCCCCTTATCAAGATGATTTCGTACGGTTTGTACTTTTTCATCATCGTTCACACCATTCAAGGTCTCGCGCTTTGGTCTGCCAATCGAAAGGCAAAAGGCAAAACTTATGCGGTCAGTACACGACCGCCGGGGGTCACGTGGGCTTCTGGCAATATGGCTTTGCTCGGCACTTTGATTTTAGCTTTTTTGATTATCCACATGGCGCAATTTTGGGGTCAAATGCACTTTGGCGATATGCCCGAAAGTACCATCTATGCAGGTTTTAACGACGGTAAAGGCATCAAAGATTTATATGGTCTTGTTGCCGAAGCCTTTAAAAATCCATTGATAATTGCGGTTTATGTCGTTGGTCAAATCGTTTTGGCATTTCACTTGTGGCATGGTTTCCAATCGGCTTTCCAAACTTTGGGTGTCAATCATCCAAAATATACGCCTGCTATCCATTTTGTGGGCAAAGCTTATGCGATTCTCGTCCCGCTTGGATTTGCAGTGATTCCAATTATTTTTTACTTGACAAATAACTAACCCCCTCAGTATAAAAGACATTTTTTTTCATTTTTAAATAAAAATTTCGACAATGGCAATCAAAACAATTGATGTACATGGTCTCACAATAAAAGAAAGCGACCGCGAATTAGATTCTAAAATTCCAGCCGGTGCTATTGAAGACAAATGGACAGATTATAAAGGTCATGTGCCACTGGTTTCTCCTGCGAACAAAATGCGGATCGACATTATCGTCGTCGGTACGGGTTTGGCAGGTGCTTCTGCTGCTGCTTCGTTAGGCGAATTGGGTTACAATGTTAAAGTTTTTACATTCCATGATTCACCACGCCGCGCACACTCCATTGCCGCACAGGGTGGTATCAATGCAGCGAAAAACTACCGCAACGACGGTGACTCAGTGTATCGCCTTTTCTACGATACCATAAAAGGTGGTGACTACCGCTCACGTGAAGGCAATGTGCACCGTTTGGCTGAAGTTTCAACCGATATTATTGACCAATGTGTGGCGCAAGGTGTGCCTTTTGCACGCGAATATTCGGGTTTGCTCGACAACCGTTCTTTCGGTGGTGTGCAGGTATCTCGGACGTTTTATGCACGTGGTCAAACAGGACAACAACTTTTGATTGGCGCATATCAAGCATTGAGTCGCCAAATCAACGTGGGTTCTTGCAAGATATACAATCGTCACGAAATGCTCGACGTCGTTAAAGTGGACGGTAAAGCACGTGGCATCATCGCACGTAACTTGTTGACAGGTGCATTGGAGCGTTTTTCTGCTCACGCTGTAGTTTTGGCAACGGGCGGCTATGGCAACGTTTTTTATCTTTCGACCAATGCTATGATGTGTAATGTCACGGCTGCTTGGCGAGCGCACCGTCGGGGTGCTTATTTCGCTAACCCGTGTTTTACACAAATTCACCCAACTTGCATCCCTGTTTCAGGTGATTATCAATCAAAATTGACTTTGATGTCTGAATCTTTGCGTAATGACGGACGGATTTGGGTACCCAAACGCAAAGAGGATTGCAGCAAGCACCCGAATGACATCACAGAGGCAGACCGCGATTACTATTTAGAGCGCATTTATCCTGCTTTCGGCAACCTTGTTCCACGTGACGTAGCGAGCCGTGCGGCAAAAAATGTGTGCGATGAAGGGCGCGGTGTTGGTAAATCAGGTTTGGGTGTTTATCTCGATTTTTCGGCAGCTATCAATCGTTTGGGCGAGAACAAAGTGCGTGAACGTTATGGTAACTTGTTCGATATGTACGCTAAAATTACAGACGAAAACCCCTACAAACAACCGATGCGCATTTATCCGGCTGTTCACTACACCATGGGTGGTTTGTGGGTTGATTATGAATTACAAACGTCTGTTCCAGGCTTGTTTGCCACAGGTGAATGTAATTTCAGCGACCACGGTGCGAACCGTTTGGGTGCTTCGGCTTTGATGCAAGGTTTGGCAGATGGCTATTTCGTTTTGCCCTATACGATTGGCAATTTCCTATCAAAAGACATTAGAACAGGCAAAATTCCGACAGATACACCCGAGTTTGATGAAGCTGTAAAAAGTGTCAATGACCGCATTCAGCAATTATTAAATATAAAAGGCAACCAATCGGTTGAAAGTTTCCACCGTCGTCTGGGCAAAATAATTTGGGAATATTGCGGTATGGCACGTAATGCCGAAGGTTTGACAAAAGCCATTGATTTGGTTCGTAAACTACGCGATGAATACTATAAAGATGTGTTCGTACCAGGCAGCGAAACAGAATACAATCCTGAACTCGAAAAAGCCTTGCGCGTAGCAGACTTCATCGAATTAGGCGAATTGATGTGCATTGATGCTTTGAATCGCAACGAATCTTGCGGCGGTCACTTCCGCGAAGAATCGCAAGAAAACGGCGAAGCCAAACGCGATGACGAAAACTTTGCTTACACCGCCGCTTGGGAATTCGGCAACGACGCTTCTGACCCCATTCTGAACAAAGAACCTTTGGTTTTTGAGGAAGTCAAGTTGCAAACGCGTGTTTATGCGTAAAATACTGTCACGCAGAGCGTGATGGCGCAAGTTGCGCTCAAGGGGTATGATTTTCTTTGAAAAATGATTATTTTTGTAAAATATTGGTAATCAAAAATATTGGCGATGATTTCAGACGATAAAATACAAAGAGCAATAGACCTATTGGTTAATGTTTATAATCCTGTTGCTATTTATTTGTTCGGTTCTTATGCTTGGGGCGAACCGACAGAAGATAGTGATTTAGATTTTATGGTCATTGTTTCAGATAGGGTTAAAACAGATTTTACTTATTTAAGAGAAAAAAGAGTAATATTTGGTCAAAATTCTTTCAAAGATAAATATTTGGATTTTCCTATTGATATTTTGGTGAATACAAAATCTAAATTTTTTGCTAATGCCAATCATATTCCCACTTTACAATTCAAAATTTTAAACGAAGGCAAAGAAGTGTATAGACATGTTCAAACAATGGTTGCTTAAAGCTGAGCGAGATATTGATTCAGCCAAACTTCTTATTGATGGCAAGTTGTACGATACAGCAATTTATCATACACAACAATGCGCTGAAAAAGCATTGAAAGCATTTATAGCGTTTAAAAATTTACCAATTCAAAAAACACATGATTTAGTTGTTTTAGCTAAAATATGTGAAAAATTGGATGCAAGTTTTGATGATGTTTTGAATGTGACTTATATTTTGAATGGGCTCGACGTAGAATATCGCTATCCCGATGGTTTGGACGACGAAATTAACCAACCAGAAGAAAGTCAAGTTAAAGATTCGATTGGATACGCACGAGAAATCCTTGATTTTGTTAAAAAGAAGTGTGAATAGTACCCCCTCAGTATGAAAGTAAAAATGATTATTTTTGTCAAAATTGATAAATAATAACAATAATGATTTCAGAAGACAAAATACAAGAAGCAACAAAACGCTTAGTTGAAGCCTACAACCCTGTTGCTATTTATTTGTTCGGTTCTTACGCTTGGGGCGAGCCGAATGAGGATAGTGATTTGGATTTTTACATTTTACTTTCCGACGATGCCGAAATGCGCTGGGATGCTTTTAGGATTGGTACTTTCGCCTTAGATAAAGCCAAAGTAGATTTTGCAACAGACATCTTAGTGGATAAGTATCAAAGCTTTATACATAGGTCGCAGCATCCTTCTTCATTGGAATATAAAATTAAAAAAAATGGCATTAGGGTTTATAGAACAACCGAGGGAATGGCTGCGAAAAGCTGAACGAGATTTGAACGGTTCACGTTCCATGTTTCGGGATACTTATTATGACCTTGCCGTTTATCATGTTCAACAATGTGCAGAGAAAGCCTTCAAGGGTTATTTATGCTCAAAAGAACATGAATTACTAAAAACGCATGACCTTCGTATGCTGTTAAATGCTTGTGAGAAATATGATGCTGAGTTTAATGAAATTCGCTTCGAAGCATTAAATATCAATGCTTTAGATGTTAAATTTCGATATCCAGCACCTATTTTTGAACCACCCATGGAGGCAACTGAAGAAGTTATTGCATTTGGTCAAATTATTTTAGATTTTGTTGTCAATAAATGTACTTAATTCACCTTTGAAAGTAACAGCAATGATTTCAGAAGACAAAATACAAGAAGCAACAAAACGCTTAGTTGAAGCCTACGACCCTGTTGCTATTTATTTGTTCGGTTCTTACGCTTGGGGCGAGCCGAATGAGGATAGTGATTTGGATTTGATGGTGATACTTTCGGACGCGCATGAAGTCGTTTTTTCCACGCATAAAAAAGGAAAATTAGCTTTACGTGATTTAAAAATTGACAACGATTTAATTGTTGCAAATAAGCATTATTTTGACAAAACAGCTTCAAAGTCATCAACTTTAGAATATAAAATCAAAAACGAAGGTAAACGACTATATGGAACCTTATGAAGCTTGGTTATTCAAAGCCAATCACGATTTTAGGTCAGCAGAAATATTATTTGCAAATGCCCTTAATGATACTGCTATTTATCACGCTCAACAGTGTGCTGAAAAGTCGTTGAAAGCCTATTTAGAATTTAAAAATGTTAGTGTTCCAAAATCACATTCATTGGATAAATTATTAGATTTGTGTAAACGAAAAGATAGAGATTTTGGTAAAATTGATAGGCAAGTTTTTGATTTGGAAGGATTAGATATTCGTTTTCGTTATCCAGCTCAACTCTTAGAACCACCAGACGATGAAGTTGATGAAGCGATAATTCACTCTGAAGTTATCTTTGAATTTGTTAAAGAAAAATGCGTTTAACACCCCCCTCAGTATTGTTAATAAAAAATAAGTTTAAAACCTTAATTTGAATAAAAAAATGAAATTAAATCTTAAAATATGGCGACAAGGCGGCAAATATAAAGGCGAACTTGTCAATTATACGCTCGATGGTGTGGATCCACACATGTCTTTCCTCGAAATGCTAGATGTTTTAAACGAATCGCTCGTTGCCAAAAAAGAAGAGCCTGTGGCTTTTGAACATGACTGTCGTGAAGGTATTTGTGGCACTTGTTCACTCCACATCAATGGTCGTGCACATGGTCCTTGGAAAGCGACTACAACTTGTCAATTGCATATGCGCGAGTACAAAGACGGTGATACCATCGTCATCGAGCCTTTCCGCGCGCGTTCATTTCCTGTTATCAAGGATTTGGTCGTTGACCGTTCCGCTTTTGACCGCATCATCCAGTCGGGCGGCTATATCTCGGCGGCAACCGGTCAGGCGCAAGACGGCAATGCGATTCTCATCGGCAAACAACAAGCAGCAGAGGCGATGAATGCTTCAGAATGT
This sequence comes from Saprospiraceae bacterium, assembly GCA_043744455.1. Classification (GTDB taxonomy): domain Bacteria; phylum Bacteroidota; class Bacteroidia; order Chitinophagales; family Saprospiraceae; genus JAAFJT01. The sequence goes on from JAYTUQ010000194.1 coordinate 14,237, forward strand.
ATCGGTTGCGGCGCGTGCGTTGCGGCGTGTCCGAATGGTTCAGCGATGTTGTTTACGGGTGCTAAAGTAGCACATTTGGCACGTTTACCACAAGGTCGTCCCGAAGCAGCGAAACGCGTTTTAGCCATGATGGCGCAACACGATTTTGAAGGTTTCGGCTTTTGCAGCAACATTGGTGCATGCGAGGCAGAATGTCCGAAAAGCATCAGTTTAAATACAATCGCAACGATGAACCGTGAATTTTCAGCGGCATCATTTACGTCTAAACCTGAAAAAGCAGAAGTCGGCTAATGGTAAAGCGTTGATGTGTATTTTATAGAAAAAGAGAGGCTGTGTTGTGCAGTCTCTCTTTTCGTTTTTTGGGATAAGGCAAAGCCTTAAAAACGGTGCGTTTTAAAGTTTTGTGGGTTTTATACTGAGGGGGTGCTAAATGTCTAATTCATCAAGGAAAGAAAGAAACGACTTTGTAATGTCGTTTAATCGGGCTGTATAAGCCCCATTGTCAAGTATGCCATCTTTGCGTTCAATTTCTAAATGGGCTAAACGCGATTTTATCAAAACTATATCTCTTTCCATCTCTTTTGAAAGCGTCTGATTATTTAAAGTGCGTTCTATCGCTTCATTTAATTGCCCCGCGCTCACAAGGTCAGTGAGGGTCTTTTTTAGCGGTGTTTCTATTTTAGGTTTTGGGGTTTTGGGTTTGTTTTGAGTTTCCGCTTCGCGTTCTTCGGCTTCGCGCCAGCGTTCTTCTAATTGGATTAGGCGAGTCATTGAAGGGCTATGACTTACTCTTAGAAAACCTTCCGGAAATTCACCTATTGCACATTTTACGTTATTCTCAATATCATTTATAAATTTAGATCGGAATTTATCCCATATCATTAAGTCGTTTGAAAATAGCTTTTGATACATTTCAAAAATATATTCTCTCTGAATTATTCTATTATAATCTACTTTTTTATACTTTTTTAAAGTATTTAAATTAGCTAAAAATGATTTTCCAAATGTGTATATTATAAATAAAAAAGTAAACAAGAAGAACATGCCTATTAAAATAATTATGCTCATAAACCATCCACTAATTATACCTAAATAATCTAAAATTAACCCTACAAGAGCAGTGAATATCAATACTATAATAAAAAGAAAATGGGGTTTAAGCCAAAAAATAAAAATCTTTAGGTAGTTTCTTTTTTTATTAAAATATTTTGACTTTTTAAAATGCTTGCGATATGCTGATATTGTAAAAAAATAATTTCCTATTAGTGAGAAAATCCCTGTAAGCAGGAATACTAGGAAAATGATATCATCATAATTTCCAAAATGAGTTTTGTGTTGGTTATTCATGAATAATAATATGGGCAATAAGATTATTGATACTATTACAGATAATCTATTATAATGCTTTTCGCTTTTTAGCTGCCATTCTATTATCATTTTACTTTCATAAAAAGCCTCCGATAGTGATAGACAAAAAATCAATTCGTTATTTCCCATTCTAAATTGTGTTTGAGAAATATGTGCGCTAGAAATTAAACTGTAAGAGTCTTGAAATACTTTTACTTCAGGGTCTATTAATCGAATAATCTTCATTTCCAACTCTTCACTAATTTCATTTAAATGTCGACAAGCCCTTAAAGCAGTGTCATTAATCCAAGTATCTTCTAAATTTAAAGCCAAAAGAGCTCCATAATCAAGGTTTTCTTCATCTAAAATTCCCAAAGCTTCAACTGCCAATTTAATATCAATTGGGTCATTATCTTTATGGATTTGACAAATAACATACTCTGCCAAATCTTGATGAAAATCCACCAAACATTCTTGTCTTCCACGAAATGCTTCCGTCAAAAAACGCAAAGAATGTTTAGAAGCTCGATTACGAATATTGTTATTTGCAGCAATCACTTCGAACCAACAATAATTCGCAATCCGTTGTGCTTCTTCAAAAGAAGCGACTTCACAATACAAAACAAGTGTATCGCGCCAACGCGAATCGGTGGGAATATTTTCTAACGGTAAATCTGCTTTACCCGCATTTAATAAATCTTGTACGACAAAATACTCATAGAATCGTCTGTGTGCAAAACTAAAATGTGCTGTATTATTGGCATCGCCGCGCGCAATGCGTGTGTAACGTATAATTTCAACAATCGTATCAAAGTGCGTATGTATTACTTTTTGACGCAGCATACTGAGGGGGGCTTGCAAACCCGCTTCTGAAAAAATAATTTTAGCTATTTGCGTTGTAACCGTTAAAATATCGTCAAGTGATAAGTCTTCGTGTCCTGAACGGGCTTGTGCTTTTTTGATAGACGTTTGAATGTAGTTTTCAAATAAATCCGCTTGATTTTTGGGGAAACGATTATTATTATCCGCAAGATAGGCTTTCAAAAGTGAGGTGATAAACGGATTCCGCAAATTAGGTACTAATTCGGGGCGTTCACGCAGCAATTGCTCGACGGTAGCTTTTGAAATCTTACCGCTTTGTGTTAAAGAGTTTTCTATTTTTTCAAAACTAAACGGACGGACACGTAAGGTTGTCTTTGCACTAAAATATTCTTCTCGTGGCATCCGATATTCACGAGAGGCTAAAATACCTTTTGACCGTTTCTGTTTTGCACCTTGCAGAAACTCTCGACAGACAATAGACAAATCTTCAATTAATTTCGCATCAGCAGTTGTGCCGAGCACTTGTGGGATTTCATCAAAAGAATCCAAAACGAAGAACAAATTGCCGTTTTCATCTAAGACATTGTAATATTGTTCAAAAAAATCGCCCAAGTAACGGTCTTTATTCATAAGACTTTGTTTGACAAAAGCCTCTAAATCTTGCCAAGTCGGCGGCGTTTTTGACCAATCACTTTTGGTTGTCCATTCTTTCAAATTGACATAAATGGGTATGTATTCTCTTTTAACGGATTCCTTCAAAATATCAAGACACAATTTGCGTAAAGCCACACTTTTGCCAGCACCTGGGTCGCCAATCAACAAAAACAAACGGTCATCGGATTCTTTAATCGCTTCAAGTAAATCTTTGACAACTTTGCGTGTGCCTGTACTCGTTTTCATCTCGACTTCTGCATCCAAAGGCGTATAGTATTCGTGACTCCAATTGGTCGCTGTATCTATATCTCTGATTTGAGCGGCAAGGCTTTCGCAAATACTTTCCCATTTTTGTTTAATGGTCGGACCTTCGATGAGGTCAGTAATTTTCTTTTCAGGTTTTTCAATAACTGATTCCGACATTGTATAACGAAATACAATCGTTACAAGCATCAATAAAAACAAAAGCGTAATAGGCGAAACAGAATAGTCTGGCAAAGGAAAATTGGGAAAATATTGTTTTATAATCCCTTGAATAAATGGTTGCCACCAAGCATTACCAAACAGAACAACGCCACTGACAATCGCTAAAGTAGCACCCCTCAGTAAAAAGTTTGATTTATCGGATATCCAAATGTGTTTTGCAATCCAAACGACAATTAATTGCACCAATGCAATGAGCCCAGCCAATTGCCATCCACTTAAAGCCCAAGCAAAAATTACAGAAAAGGTAATAATCAATAAAACAAGAACCAACGCTTTTGTTTTATCGGAGAGTGTTTGCCACATGAGGTTGTTCGTTTTGGTAAATGAAGTTGAATGTATAATTTCTTTTCAAACAGATTATCAACTAATCTATCCTGCGAACAAAAATACAATTTTTCATAATAAATTATTGTTCTCATTTGTATTTTTATATAAGCAAGACGCCTGTGAATAAAAAAAACAAAAGCCGCTTTCCACCCCACGGAAAGCGGCTTTTGCTTTTAAGCCAAATAAAGCACTTTATCATCACTTTCCTATCAATTTGTTTTTCGATAAAAAAAAGCTAATTTTGTAGAAAATAAAATCTAACAGAAATGGAATTAGTGGTCTATTTACGAGATGAAACAGATTTAGCGATTTTAGAACCGTTGTTAAAACGTTTAAAATTACCTTTTGAGAAAAGGTCAAATAAAATAGTGTCTGATGACATTCAAGACCGTGAAAAAGACCTAACTGAGCTTCAGTCTTTGGCGGCTCAAATACAAGAATCGAGCTTTGGTGACCCTATTGAGTGGCAACACGAGGCGCGTCAAGACCGTGTTTTGCCTTTTCGTGAAGATTGATACCGTTCGAAAAACCATTAATTAAAACAATATACTATGAGCGTTTACGATTCTAATCTTTTAATTTATTCCTTTCAGTCTGCCTATAATTTTTTACAATCGGATTTGCTCAAATCAGATGTTTATGTTTCTGCAATCACTAAATTGGAAGTTTTAGGTTACCCATTGATTTCAGTTGCTGAAAAAGCCTATTTTGAACGACTTTTTAGCCTCATCAATATATTGCCTATTGATGAGGCTATTATCGCCGAAGCCATTAACTTACGACAAATGCGTAAAATGTCAGTTGGAGATGCCATTATTGCAGCAACGGCTCAAGTCAACCATTTTGGTGTTTACACTCATAATGCAACTGATTTTAATTGGATAAAAGGATTGAATGTTATTGACCCAATCGCACCTAAATAATTAAGAGCGTTCATTTTCTCAAAATTCTTGTTCCGCTTAGGCGTTAACAGACCCCTCAGTATTCCCCCACAAAAAAGCCCCACAAAATCATCAATTTGCGGGGCAATCTATAAAACCAAATGAGTAACGTCGTCAAATATCTTTAACAATACTTGTATTGTTGTCTATGTCTTTTTGCAATTTTTTAGCGGCTTTTGTGCGCATCGATGATTTGGACGTGCTTCTTTTGCTGCCCGTGCGTGCGCCTTTCTTTTTGGGTGCTAATAACGCATTGCAGTCTTCGTACAATTTGGGTGCGTCCGCTTTGTAGCCACTGACTAAATTGGTTAATGTGAGCAAATAGTCCTTTATGTCTGCTATTACCGTTTTAAATTCAACGGTTTCCTTAGGCTGATTGGCTTTCAGCGATTCTTTTGTTGTGTTGTTGGCTTTGTAGGCGAGCGTTTTGTCTTTCACGGTCTCTAACCATGTGTTGGAGACACCGTATTTAGCCAATTTGGTCGCGTCCAATTTCTCTGCCGCCGACACAAAAGTATTGATGGCTAAGATGAGATTGACGGTTTTCTGTTTACTCAATTGTGCGAGCCTGACAGAAGGAAGCAGATTTGTCAATTGGGTGTCTTTTTCTTTTCGTGCATACTCCGCAAACGCGCCCAATTTTTCGGTCACATATTGTATCAAAGCTGTTTTTTCTGCACTGACATCTGTGACAACGGCTTCCTTGTTTGATTTTGCTTCATGGCGTTTGACGGACTGTGCGTCTGTGTGGTTGAGCCTATCGCGTAACAAATCAATGGTTTCAGCAAAAACGGGTACAATGAGTAAATTCGACTGAGTTGTTGGGCATAATTCAAGGACAGCTTCAGCAGTCTGAATAAGTTTTTGTTCTTCCTTACGTAATTTCAAATCTTTCATCGGAATTGGCAGTTTTAAACGTGATAAAAATTGATATTTTAAAATTAAACTACCTGTTCTGTCGAATGTTACAATAAAATTATTTATTTCCCATATTATTTGTAAAAATGTGCAAAATGCCGTTTTTGAGTATGTTTGGCTTTCAATACCCTTTTGGTAATAGATTGATTATCAATAGTTATTTGAGTTCAAATCACTAAAACGTTCGTTTATTTTCTATTGATGATTCTTATATTTCTATTGCGTGATTCTCATTTTTCTATTAACCATTTCCCTTTTTCTTTCGACGATTCTTATATTTCTATTGCGTGATTCTCATGTTTCTATTGACGATTTCCCTTTTTCTAATAACGATTCTTATATTTCTATTGCGTGATGCTCATGTTTCTATTGATGATTTTCCTTTTTCTTTCGATGATTCTTATATTTCTATTGCGTGATGCTCATGTTTCTAACGGCAATTCAGATATTTTATCTGAAAGCCCGTCAGAAGCTAACACCCCCTTAGTAAAAAACAAAAAAGCCGCTTCCCATGTAACGGAAAGCGGCTTTTGCTTTTAAGTCAAGTGAAATACTCAAATCTATTGCGAAATAGGCGAACCTTTGCGCTTACGCCTTGATGAAGGAGATGGGGATTTACCTAATTTCGTGTTGTATTTCGTTTTAACAGCAGGCACCTCACCTGTCATTTTATAAGAAGCGATGATAGCACTAATTTCTTGACGGTCTTCATCTGTCAAGGGCATGGGTTTTAAGTTAAGGTCGATACCGCTTGGTTCTTTTATATGTGTCATTTTTTGTACCTTCAATTCACTGTTTTAGAATGTTTGTTTTCCGTAAATTTACCTATTTATTGACAAAAATATGCTGAATTCATGGGTATTCAAACTATTTCTTCATAATAAATGATGTAGATGATAAAAAGTAAAAAACAGAAAAGCCGCTTCCCTATTTGGAAAGCGGCTTTTTTGGTTTATAGTTTCGTCAATTTCAAAGCATACATTTTCTTTTCTGTTTGCACTTGCATCAAATACACACCGGGCGGTTGGTTTTGCAAATTTAAAGACTCTTGGCAATCGCCAGAAATTTGTCCGATTTTTTTTGTCAAAAGCTGTTTGCCTGTGGCATCTAATACTTTGATGGTCAATGCGTCCGTCTCAAAATTTTTCAATGCTAAGGTAAACAGACCATCTTCGGATGGGTTGGGGAAGGCTGTCAGCATCGGAATACTGAGGGGGGTATCTCCGAGACCCGTGGCAATGCCATTTTCTATATTGATGTTGTCAATGTATAAACGATTGTCGTTATCAGGATAAAAAACCAAGCCTAACATGACTACACTGTCTTTATAAGCGGATAAACTAATCGTATCACGCCGCCAATGACTTGTCCGCGTCGGTTGCCACAATTGCCCATAGACCGTACTGTTTGCCAAATCAAAACGTACTTTATTATACGTTGTCGGATTAAAAGTACGCCCACAATTCGTGGAGACCACAACCGCTAAACTCGGTGCACGGAAAACAGAAAGCAACTGATACGACACATCAAAACTTAATTGAGCGTTGCGCGCGCCTGACAAATCGCATAACCAAGTCAATAAGGTGTCTCGAAAGCCACGCGTTGGGTACAATTGCCCATCGAATAGCGCGGTCGTTGTCATTGTGCCATCGCTGCCCAATATATTGGTTGCCTTTGTCCATGTTGTTGGACCAAAAGAGGAAGCGACTTGCAAACCATCGGGCGGAAATGGTTTATTCTCAAATGTCTCTGCAAGCGGCGCACGAAAACGGTCGCGAACATACACATCGCTGCTCAAGGTATCGTTCGCTGGATTGGTGTCACCGTCTAATTTAGTCCACACTTTAAATTTGAAAGTGCCAACTGACGGAAAATTTACTTTTTGAGGAAGGGCATATAATATGGAATCATTTTGTTTAATTTTTTGTCGAACAACAGATTGGAACGGCGTATTTGTGCCCACTTGATAACCCAAACGGAAGGAATCAATGTCTGCTGTACTAAAGTTTTTGACCCAAATACTGAGGGGTCTGTCCAATTCATCACGACAAGCGTAAAGCGTACCACTGATACCTTGCGCCATGCGCAAGGCTTGTAAATCTTTTATGCCTGGACATGCCGTCAAATAACGGGGTTTGGCAATGGCTTTGACGCGTCGCCCCAATCCGCCGTCGGACAAAACAGGACGGACACTGAACCATGCTGAATCATTCCAATTGATGGGTACGGCAACGAAATTTTGAGTCGTTGTGAAGATAGAATCCATATATTTTGCACCTAAACGGCATATTTGATAGGCTTTTGCACCAGGAACGGTATCAAATCCCAAATAAGTCGAATCGTTACAGATATATTTTACTGCTAAATTGTTGGTCAATCTCGATACTGTAAATAATTCATCGCTGACATCACTAACAATCGTGTTGTCCAATATCTGACGAATCCGTACACACGCCTTGCCCGTTGCTTCGTCGGGAACAGACCAACGCAAGGCACGCAAATCGCCAGGGACTGATGCTGCAATTGGTCGCCAATTTATGCCCCCATCAATGGAATAATCAACGCCGAAATAGCCCTCCTTTCCAAAGGCTTCCCAACGAATATTTTCAAATGTATTCGATGCAATCGACTCGCCGCCATTGGGGTAAGTAATCGTTACATCTTGTTTGTTGAATTCATAAACCAAGTAAAAAGATTGCTCGTCACTCGGTAAGCTAAAGGCATTAACTTTCAGTTCGAGCGTGGTCGTTCCCAAAGCAGGTAGGTCTGCGCCCTCAATGATGACTTGTTCAACATTATTCACACGGTCGTTGCCACGTGTCGCATTTTTGCGCATACTGTCCACATTGAGCGATGCATTGAGCACCCAGGGCAAAAGTTCTTGTCCCGTTTCTGCACTTTTAACCGTTAAATCCAAGTCATTGTACAAGGCTTTTGACGCATTGGGCGAACCCGCAGGATCAGACCAATAGAGCATTACTTTTACTTGCTTCACACCTGCGGGAATACTGAGGGGTATCGTCTTGACGGAATCTGTCCTTGACACACTGCCTTTTATGTATTTTTTATCTTTTAAAGTCACATACGCCCGCCACACATTGAGGCGACCCCAACCATAGAAAAAGTCTGGTCCCGGATTGCCTAAGTCATCTGCAGTATTCATCATCACGGCTTTGATAAGTGCCGCATCTGGAATTTGACTACCATTCAAATCCGTAAAGGCATGGTACAGTTGTGTTGCAGCAGCAGCCGTTGCGGGGCAAGAGAAACTCGTGCCATTTATGAGTGTCGTTGTGTTATTAGGTTGCGTCGTGTAAACACCCGTGCCAATGGCACAAACATCGGGCTTGATGCGTCCGTCGACGCTCGGACCACGGCTACTTGAAGCCGCCAAACGGTCATTTACATCTAAATTGCCAACGGTAACGAGGTTTTTACCCAATTTATAACCGCCTGTAATGCTGCCATAATTTGCAACACCAATACATGTACCACCCCCACTATTACCCGCCGAAAACACATGAAACAGTTTGGGATTGGCGTAGGCTTGTGCATCTATGGCATTTGCGAATGAATTATAGACGTTACAGCCTACCTGCCCTGGCGTGCCTTGTCCATAACTTGTTGATGTCACATAAGATTTGTAAGCCGTTTGATTGACAATAGCATTTTGAATCTGTGGATAACCATTGATATTATAAGAAACAACGGTTGCGCCCGAAGCACCACTTTTCAAGGCGGGGTCAAGGTTGCCAGCAGCAGCACCCGCGCCAGCAGTGGCATCGGCATGGTCTGTATCACCGCCGCTACTGGTGTTTTGTACTTGAATCAAACGCCCTTGAAAATCAATGTGTGGACCAATGGGACCATCATCACCATAAGATAAGCCGAAGCCTGTACCATCATATTTTAGTCCCGTTTTACCATCGGTATTGAGGGTATTGCCGCGATGCAATTGATTGCTCTTTTCGTCTTCGCGTTGCGGTGCGCCGTCTATGAAATCAATAAATCGGACGTAAGGCAAGGCAGCAACGCGCTCAATGTCTGCTTTATTAACCCTTATCGTAATGGTTTGAAAAAAATCATTGGGCAAACCGATGGTTTCAACGCCTCGTTTTTGAAGGTCAATAGCGGCTTGTTCAAGGGTGACATTGGCATAAGGTTGAACAATGAGGTCATAAGTGCCTAATGTTTTTTGTGCAAAATCTGGAAAAACACCTTCGCGCAAGGCTTCGCTCATTTTGTCAGACCCCCTCAGTATAATAACCGTTTTGGGCTTGTATTTTGATAAAAAACTAAAATCAAAACCTTTTGGAAAAGATAAAATGAAGGCTTGACTGGGTATATAATCCATAATGTCAACGCCCTGTTGCTTCATTTCTGCCTTGTCATTTGGCATTGGTAAAGTGTGAAACTGAACGAGGCGATAAAAATGATTGTTAAAAACCTCTGCATCCGTAGGCGATGCGGTTTTTTGCGCATCAAAATCGGCTGCGGTTTCGATGATTCTGGCGTTTAGATAAATCGTGTTTTGAGCGTAAATGGGCATAGCTAAATGGCAAAAAAGCATGGTTGCTATGAGATGACAAAATGTTTTTTTCATGAATGGCGTGATATCTAATGAATGGTTTAAAATGCAATTTAAAAAAATAAAATTATAAATATTTAATATTGATAACCTGTTTTCTGAGAAGATGCTTGCTATATTTGCTTTTACAAAAGTAATGTAAAGAAAATAGTATTTCTCTAAAAATACGCTTAAATGACGCATGCTATTATATCGCTTTTGATTTGTTGTTCTTTGATAACAGAATCTATTTTTAACTTATATTATTTCACTAAAATCACTCTAAATCAATGAAAAAATTTACTCTTATTATCGGACTAATTCTCTTTTTTTTCACTATTGGCATTTCTCAAAATTGCCCTATTATTAACTCAATTGATTATGCCAATGATTACGAGACAATGCCAACCGCAACGGTCAAAGTGAATTTCCACTTTTTACCTATTAATCCTGTATTAGCCAATCCAAATAACCCTAATGCCGCTCACGAATATACAATGCAAGAAGCACAAGACCTCTCTACTGCGCTTGTTAATTATGCTAACCAAAATTTTGAAAATTTACAACACGCTAATTCCTCAACCTTTTATCAATCAACTCCATTGCCTTATGTTCAAAAAGCAAAAATAAAATTTGAATTATATGACGGTGGGCAAGGTTCTGTTTTTATTTATTCAGGACCTGGGAAAACTTATCTAAACACCTTTAATCATCAAACACGATATGGACAAGGAAATGTATTGGATATAGTAATTAGTTACGTTTCAGGATGTGCTAATGCACCTACCAGACCGAATTCTTTTATAACATTATGTAATTTTGATCAAGTGATTCTTTCCAATACTACCGCGCAACAAGAAAGAGCAAGAGTTCTTTGTCATGAATTAGGTCACTTTTTTGCTTTAGCACATACCTTTGAATGCGGTCAATGTAATTCAGAAATTAACCATACTGTCGAATGTGGCGGAAATTGTAGTTGTGAAACACCCAGTAATCCCAGTAATAATGTCATGAGTTATAATCAATAGTTCGTTAAAAACAGTGGGTACAATTTGTTATAAAGCGGTTTAATTTTTCCCTGTTTCTCAATCAATCATGCTGCAATACGCCCTAATTG
>JAYTUQ010000195.1:0-25378 GCA_043744455.1 Saprospiraceae bacterium
CTATCTACTTTTAGATGAAGGAGATTTATCATTTGTTCATATAGCTCTTTTTCCATTTTACAAAATTACCGCTAAAATTGTCAAAGAGCCATTTTTTAAATTAAGAATTTAGAAACATTGAGAATTTTGGTTTTTATTTGCAGTTCTTTTGAATTATCCCTGTGTTTACAAAGTCATTTTTCGTACGTTAAAAATTTTAACATTCTTTAACAAGTCATTAAACTTTAGGAAACGCCTGTTGTCTAAAATTTTAGGTTTAACCACCCCACCGCTTTTCACATATCCCCTTTAATACGTCCTACTTATTCCCATAACATAGATTATATTCAAGCCTAAATAACTCCAATTCAACAGCTAAAATCTTATTTTTTAATACTTCTTAAACAAAGAACGTCAATGAGCACGACGACAGTACAGGAAAAAACGCGCCGTCCGCGCGTCGTCGCAGGACTGACACCTTACACGGGTACGTTCGGCAAAGAGCAGGTGATACACTTGTTGAAACGAACCATGTTCGGTGCCAAAAAAGCGGATATTGATTTTTTTTTAGGTAAAACCCTTACCGAGACCCTTAACACACTATTCACTGAGCCAGATGCCTTAACTGATGACCTATTACCACTGAACAACTACAACAGACGCGATACGGTCAATACCGCTAACACCGTCATGGACCCTGTTGTACTTCCTGGAAAAACATGGGTTTATGCCCCAGATGACGGCAATCTGGGTGGTCAAAGGCGTAATTCGCTCAAATCATGGTGGGTCGGCAATATGGTCAACCAATCGCGCAGCGTGTTTGAAAAAATGGTTTTGTTTTGGCACAATCACTTTGCAACCGAAATGGTTGACACAACTCCTTCTCTTTTCTGGAATCATATGGAGGTTTTGCGCAAATATGCCCTGGGCAATTTCAAGATTTTCACAAAGGAAATGACGCTTGATGCTAATATGCTCCGTTATCTGAATGGCTATTTGAATAAAAAAACAGCACCTGATGAGAATTATGCACGTGAGCTTCAGGAGCTGTTTACGCTTGGAAAAGGACCCAATTCACAATACACTGAAGCCGATGTGAAAGCTGCCGCCAGACTTTTGACGGGCTGGGCTTATCCTGCGTCTATTACTGTAACTGCCGGCTCGACAACTTATAGGACAAGCCAAACCTTGATTTCCAGTAATCCTGATAAATATGCTTTTAAAAGAGCCTTTTATAGTGTAAATCACGATACAACGAGTAAGCAATTTTCTGCTTTTTATGACAATAACGTGATAGTCAACTCTGCAAATACAGAGGCAGGTGCTTTAAAAGAGATAGACGACTTATTGGATATGATTTTCGCCAAAGATGAAGTAGCGATGTATATCTGCCGCCGTCTTTATCGTTTTTTCGTGTATTACGATATTGATGCCACCATAGAAGCAGAAGTAATTACCCCTATGGCAACAATATTTCGTCAAGCGAATTATGATGTTAAGCCTGTTTTGAAAGCCTTATTTTCAAGTGAACACTTTTTTGAAACAGGTATTAAAGCCTGTTTGATAAAAAGTCCGTTGGAAAATGTCGTTGGTTTTGTACGTGAATTTAACATCGTGTTACCTACTAATGCAGTCGTTCCCCGTACTGTGGGCACGATTTCTTACGATGAAATACCATTTTACAATGGCATGTTATCTATGGTAAACAATGCTGCTTCTCAAGCACAAAATGTTGGCGATCCGCCAAATGTATCTGGCTGGCCCGCTTATTATCAACAGCCTGTTTTCCATGAGGCTTGGATAAATACCGATACCTTCCCAAAACGTTTGCTTTATACAGACCTACTCATGTCATCAACGGGTGTCGGTGTCGGAGGTACAAATAAACTTATTGTTGATTTTATCAAATTTACCGACCAATTTGGTTCAGATGCGGCAGATCCAAACACTTTAATTAACAGTGCTTTGGAGGCTTTATACCGCGTACCGCCCACCGCCGCGATGCGGACATACTTGAAAATTACCATTTTGTTGGACGGTCAGGTGTCTGATTATTACTGGACAGATGCTTGGAATGCTTATAAAGCCAGTCCCACGACGGCTAATTTCAATATCGTTAATACGCGATTACAAAAATTCTATACGTTCATCATCCGCAATCCAGAATATCAATTGGCTTAAAAAACGGTCACTTTTATCCTCTTTTTGATGTTTTTCAAGTAAAATACTGAGGGGGGGTAATTAGCTGATAAAAATATAAATCCGAAAATGAAAAGAAGAAATTTCATAAGAAATGCAGCTGCGGGTGTTGTGCTTCCGTCGCTTTTTGGTCGGTACAACGTTGAAGCCACAGGTTTATCACCATGGCTAGCTGCTTTGACGAATTCGGCAACTGAAACCGATCACGTTCTCGTCATCATTCGTTTGAATGGCGGTAATGATGGCTTGCAAATGGTGATTCCGCTTGACCAATACACCAATCTTTCCACGGCTCGTTCTAATATTCTCATCAATGAGACCCAAGTTTTGAAGTTGAATGGCGTCACAGAAACAGGTTTACATCCAGCGATGACGGGTATGCAATCGCTTTTCAATGAAGGGAAAGTGAAAATTATTCAAGGTGTTGGTTATCCGAATCAAAATTTTTCGCATTTCCGTTCCACAGACATTTATATGTCTGCCTCTAATGCAAACGAAAATATCACATCGGGTTGGATGGGGCGTTATCTTTCAAATGAATACGCCAATTATCCATCAGGTTATCCCAATACCCAAATGCCTGACCCGTTGGCGATTCAAATCAATGAAATGACATTGACATTTCAAGGTCCTGCCCAAACTATGGGCGTTACAGTTTCGGATCCAACTAAACCTTATGACTTCCTTGACGATAACGGTAATAACTTATCAGGAAGAATGGGTAAAGAATTGACTTATCTCCGTACCGTCGCGCAACAAGCCGATAAATATGGCGTAGTTATCAAAAGCGCTTATGACAAGGTTGCCAATTTGGTCACTTATCCAAACACAGGTTTAGCAAATCAGCTTAAAATTGTGGCAAGACTCATCAAAGGTGGCTTGAAAACGCGTATTTATATGGTGACAATCGGTGGATTCGATACGCACTCGCTACAAGTAGACCAAACAGACCATGCCATTGGTAATTATGCCAACCTCATGGCACAATTGTCAGGAGCCATAACCGCTTTCCAACGCGACTGCGAAGCGATGCGTATTCAAGATCGTGTTTTAGGTATGACTTTCTCTGAATTTGGTCGGCGCATCAAGTCCAATGGTTCGTTTGGTACTGACCATGGTGCTTCTTATCCGTCATTTGTGTTCGGCACAAGGCTTTTTGGTGGCATGCTGGGTGTTAATCCCACCATTGGTGCGAATGTCGGAACAGGTGATACCGTGCCGATGCAGTACGATTTCCGTTCCATTTATGCCTCCATTTTGGCGGATTGGTTCTGCGTCAATTCAACAGATTTGAACAGTATTATGCTTAGAAATTATCAAAAATTACCTATTGTCAATTCGCCAAGCTGTATCACAGATACGCACGACTTAAACGTAGCGGCAGGTTTACGGCTCATTTCAAACTATCCAAATCCGTTCAGTTTTGCAACGACAATTGAGTTTGAAACAAAAGGCGGTTACACATCTGTCCAGATTTTCGACGTGGAAGGTCAATTGATTGCCACACCTGTAGATGGTCAGTATACTGAGGGGAAGTACAAAGTATACTTCAACGGCGGTCATTTACCCGCCGGCACGTATTATGCACGTCTGCAAAACGAAGCTATTTCGCAAGTTCGGACGATTATGAAAGTGATGTAAATAAACTATTGATAAACAATACATCTAAAAAGTCTCACGCTGCTTGGTGTGGGACTTTTTTAATTGAAATATAAGTATCAATCCGAAAAAAAGTATATGTCCATATTATGGAGAAACAAATGATAGATTTTCAAAAAATTGCTTGCAGAGTAACATGGTTTTCTATTTTTGTGTTATCCTTGTTTTTTTTTACCTAAAATAACATGCTACCACCACTATTTAAAATAAGAGACAACGGTAAATACGGCTTTATGGACGTTGACGGCGAAATCATCGTCGAGCCACAATACCAGGATGTTGAAGACTTTCACAATGACTTTGCGCGGGTGAGAATCTTTGACCGAGTCATGTTAATGGATAATTACGGTCGTCTTTTGATGAAAAGAATCTTCAACTATGTCGGTCAGATGGAGGAAGGTTTGGCGCGTGTCCAGTTGGTCAATCATTGGGGCTATATTGACAGCCGCTGCAATTTGGTCATTGACGTACAATTTGAAGGTGCAGGCGATTTTCATGGGGGGATGGCAACCGCACGTTTTGGTGGACGGTGGGGATTCATCAATCGAGAAGGGGAATTTGTTATAAAACCACAATTTGGTGAAGCAGAAAAGTTTAATAATGGACTGGCTGCCGTCAAATCTGGCGATAAATGGGGTTTTATCAACAATAAAGGAAAATGGGTTATTGAGCCGACTTACGATTTGGCAACGACTTTTCAAGGCGATGCCGCCACGGTTTATGAAGACCAAAAATGGGGTTTGATACATAAAACAGGGCAGGTAATACTACCCCCTCAGTATCCGCATATCAAAGGCTTGAGTGATGGACTGTTTATGGAGGGTTTAGCGATTGTTAAAATTGAGAACAAATTTGGCTTCATCAATCAAGGTGGGGAACTGATTATTAACCCTGTTTTCGAGTTTGTCGGGGATTTCTACAATGGTTTAGCCATGTTTAGTTATAAGGACAAATTTGGGTACATGACCAAAACGGCTAAACTGCATATCGAACCCCGTTTCGAAGAAGCCCAACGGTTTAGTGAAGGTTTCGCTGCTGTTCGGGTCAAAAACCAATGGCTTTACGTGGATACAGAGGGGCATATTGCCATTCCGCCGCGTTTTCTCGATTCTGTTGAGCCTTTTAGAAATGGTTTGTCTTGGATTGAAAAAAATAATATGTGGGCTTATATCAACCTCGAAGGACAGGTTGTTTGGCTCGAAGAAGATATTTAGTTAAGTATGAGTGATGAATTATAAAATATGAAAAAGCAATATTTCATACCTCATCATTCATATTTCATACTTATTTAAACTTTTACTATGAGCGAATTACTCTACAGAATTGCCCTTACCAAAGTGCCAAAGGTGGGGGCTGTACATGCCAAAAATCTTATTGCCCATTGTGGTAGTGCACAGGCGGTTTTCAATACCTCTAAGGCTCATTTGACCAAAATAAACGGCATTGGTGAAAGCATTGCGGATTATATTCTGACATCAAGTGTCTTGAATTGGGCTGAAAAAGAATTAGATTTCATCGAAAAAAACAAGGTGCGGGTGCTCTACCATACCGATTCAGACTATCCCCGTCGTCTTAAAACGCAAGCCGATTGCCCTATGCTGTTGTACT
Source organism: Saprospiraceae bacterium (assembly GCA_043744455.1). Classification (GTDB taxonomy): domain Bacteria; phylum Bacteroidota; class Bacteroidia; order Chitinophagales; family Saprospiraceae; genus JAAFJT01. Next base: position 5,446 of record JAYTUQ010000195.1, read on the forward strand.
ACAAAGGCACGGCTGATTTGAATGCACCCCGCATCGTGAGCATCGTCGGAACACGTAAGCCGTCATCGTATGGACTTCGGATGTGTGAAGAAATTGTTGACGGCTTTTTACCTTACAATACTTTGATAATCAGTGGTTTAGCATACGGCATTGATGCTGCTGCGCATAAACGTTGCTTGTCGGTGCGTTTGCCCACAGTCGGGATTATGGGTACAGGTTTGCAACGTATTTATCCCGAAGAACACCGCAGTTTCGGCTTAAAAATGTGCGAAAATGGTGGTTTATTGACAGAATACCCCAGCGACCAAGACCCTGAACAAAAGCATTTTCCAATGCGCAACCGCATCATTGCAGGCATGAGCGATGCCGTCATTGTTGTGGAAACGGCTGCAAAAGGCGGTTCGATGATTACCGCGAATATGGCGATTGACTACGGACGCGATGTATTCGCAGTGCCTGGTCGCGTAGGCGAGTTTCATGCACAAGGGTGTAACGACCTTTTGCGAAAGCGAAGAGCCAACCTTATTGAGCAAGCAAGTCATGTTGCGGAACAATTGCGATGGATTGATATGGATGCCACAAAACCAACCGCTCAAACCCAATTATTTTTAGAATTATCTGATAATGAAAGATTTATCATTGATATTTTAAAAAAATATGAAACCAACATCCCGATTGACGCACTAAGCCTTGAAGCCAAAATGAACCCCAGCCAAATCGCTTCCTTGTTGTTAACGCTGGAATTTAAAGGGGTTGTTCAAACGTTTCCTGGCAAACGATTTGGCTTAGTTTAAATCGTTTGAATTTGAATGTTTTGTCGCAAGAAGAAAATTGCGTTAATTCGCAGAAAAAAAAATTATGAAATTATTAGGTCTCATTGGCTATCCGTTGGGTCATTCGTTTTCAAAACCTTATTTCACTAAAAAATTTGAGGAATTAGGCATTGGCAACAAATGGCGATATGAGTCATTTCCAATAGAAAATATTGAAAAATTGACCGATATACTGAGGGGGCATCCTGAACTCATCGGTTTGAATGTGACGATTCCATACAAGGAGGCGGTTATGCGTTTTGTGAATACATTCGACGAAACGGCTGCTGAAATCGGTGCGGTCAATTGTATTAATATCCGAAATGGTCAACTAAAAGGTTATAATACAGACGTTTATGGATTTGAAAAATCTGTATTGGGGTTACTCAATACACCTACTTTGGAGAGTTTACTCAATCTCAATTTAAAGGCTCTAATACTCGGAACGGGGGGCGCGTCAAAAGCGGTGGCTTACACGCTGAAAAAATGGCATATTCCCTTTCACTTTGTTTCGCGAACCCGCTCTGAAACGTCATTGAGTTATCAAGATATTGATGAAGAAATAATGACGACGCATCATCTCATCATCAATACAACGCCTTTGGGCATGTCACCAAAGACTGAGGGATGTCCGCCATTGCCATATCAATATATTGATAGTCAACATTTTATGTATGATTTGGTTTATAATCCAGTTATTACGCAATTCTTAAAACGAGGTGTGGATAACGGCGCGAATGCTAAAAATGGCTTGGATATGCTTTATTTTCAGGCAGAACGGGGCTGGGAAATATGGAATCAGTAGGCACGATTGAAAGATTTTACGGATTGACAAGAATTTTTAAAAGTCATTTTTTGTTGCATGCACAAATATTAATATTTAATGGGAAAACACAACGAAACAGGTCAACAAGGGGAACAGGCAGCTGCCGATTTTTTAGAAAAAAAAGGCTATGAAATCTTACACCGCAATTGGCGATATAAACGTGCTGAAATAGACATCGTGGCAAAGGAAAGACGGACTTTGATATTCGTGGAAGTGAAAACGCGATCAGATTATACTTTTGGCGTACCTGAAAATGCGGTTAATGGTAAAAAACAAAGGCTTATGACGCAAGCAGCCATCGCTTATATGTCAGAAAGTGGGCATAATGGAGCGATTAGATTCGATATTTTGAGCATTATACTGAGGGGGGGTAATTTTTTTATTGACCACTACGAAGACGCTTTTTTCCCTGGATTGGCTTGAAAAGAAATTATGAATTATGAATTATGAATTATGAATTATGAATTATGAATTATGAATTATGAATTATGAATTATGAATTATTTATGGGTAATAGATATACTCAATTGAAAAGGGTCTGCCTAATTTAGTATGTGTTATTTACTCGTATTCAATGGTTTAGGTTATCCATTTTCCATTTTCCATTTTCCATTTTCCATTAAGTATATATCTAAATCAAATCAGGTTTATTATTATCGTCATTTTCTTTTTTGTGGAAACCTATGATGCGCCGACTGCGGCATTTTTCGCGCCAATCCTCACGCCAGCGTTCCCTTTCTTCGGGTGTCATGCCTTCCCATTTTTCATACATTTGTTTTTTTTGTTCCCAATTTTCTTTTCCGTTCCCAAAACTCGACATTCCAATCACTTTGAAACCACCCGTCAGTATGCGACCCAACACAAACAATCCGAGGGCTTGCGAAAAGGTAATTACTGGCAAATTGAACAATTCGGGCATCAACCAATTCCATAATGCCATCACGAAAGTGCCAAAAAATACAATATATAGAGCGACCAAAGCCGCCATTTTTAGACCTTTTTTAAGCCAAAAATTGTCCATTTTTTTAAATTTAAAAATTTTAGGAACAAAGACGAAAGATTTTAAGAAGGATGTCCTAAAATATTAAGCGTTATAAACTCTTTTGCATTTAGCATTTATACATCATAAAAAAATCAATTGTTTACTAAATCTTCGTAAAGTGATTTCAATCGTTCGCGTAAAAAAAGCACCGCATAACGTTTACGAGAAAGTAGCGTATTGATTGTTACGCCTGTTTGAGCAGCAATTTCTTTAAAACTTTTGTCTTCCAATTCATGCGCGATAAATACGTCTCTTTGCTCTACGGGCAATTCGTCGAGAGCTTCTGTGAGGGCTTCCATGATGGTATCACGCATCATTTCAACATCCGCTGTATGAATATTTGCGGCAGGCAACAAGTCATCAATCAAGTAAGGTTCATCTTCGCCATCGCCCTTGTTGAACGAAAATACATCTTCGAGTAGCAAAGGTTTTTTCTTCCGATAGCGGTCTGTGATTTTATTGCGTGCCACTGTAAACAGCCACGACGCGATTTGCTCGATAGGCTTCATGAGACGGTACATTTCCGTAAACTCGTAAAAAACGTCTTGCAAAATGTCTTCTGCGTCGTCTTGACGCGGTATACGTTGACGAATAAAAGCCAGTAATCGTTGCCTTTCACGGCGAACGGTTTCCTGTATTTGCCGATTTTGCGCATCAGCTAAATGTGGTTCGATTGTTAATGTTGTTGCGTACTTCATCGTAATTAAGTTGACGAGGAACTGTAAACTATATTTTAATAGAAACAAAAATTCTGAAAAGAGTGGGGTGACCACCAAAGACACTTATTTCATTATAATTTCACTATAACGCCTATGATTTTCTATTTTATATTGAAAAAAGGGTAAATCATTTCGGGTGATGCATGAAATTCGAGTCAGTCTATTAAATTTGCAATAAAACGAAAAACAGCGTGGCGACTCAGCAAAAACAACATTTTCATTCTATTGACCTTTTACGCGGTTTGGCAGCCTTAACGGTCGCTTTTTATCATTATACTGACTATTTCCTTGCCAAGACGCACCCCCTCAGTATTTATTTCCACCATGGCTATTTAGGCGTTGAAGCCTTTTTTGTCATTTCTGGCATGGTGATTCCCTACTCGCTGTCACTCAAACATTATACCATCAAGCAATTTGGGCGACAATTTGTCAGTCGCGTCATACGCATCGAGCCTGCTTATTGGGCAAGCATCGTTTTAATGTTAATGAAAGATGCCAGCGTCTGGTTAGTGAAAGCAGATAGATGGATTCAATTGGATTATTACAACCTTTTTTTACATGTTTTTCATGCCAATGCCATCATACACGAGCCGTGGTTGCGGGGTATTTATTGGACTTTGGCTATTGATTGGCAGTTTTATATTGTTTTGCTTATCTTTTTTGCGCTGTTCAATCGGCGAGAGTGGTGGATTAGGTATCCCATTTATATACTTTTCGCCTATGGTCATTGGTATTTTCCTTACGAATGGTTACCGTATCATGTCGCTTCGTTTGGTGCAGGTTATATTTTATTTCAATATTATCGCGGTTATATTGACGAAAAAGAATTAGCCATCATTTTACCCGCCATGTTACTGATGCACTATCGCGGCTTCGATTTGAAACATTGTTTGGCAACAGCTATTCCTTGTGCCATTATACTTTTTATAAATAAAGAGTGGAATTGGTCAAAATTTATAGGCAAAACATCCTATTCCTTTTACTTGACGCATGTCGTTACTGGTTGGCTTTTGCTCGATGGCGCATCTGTAATCGCTGGCGAAAATGGTTGGTTTATGGGTACGGCAGTGTTTGTTGCCGTGGCGTTTAGCCTTCTTTTTTCAAAATATTTTTATGATTGGGTAGAAGAGCCCACGATTTTATGGGCTAAAAATTGGCATAAATGGCTAAAAAAGCATTGATTCGCTTGAAGAAATCAATATAAAAAATAGGGAACTTCGAAAAGCGTCATCAGCTTTCCGAAGTTCCCAAAATATCAATTCTCTAAAAATTGTAAGTAAAACCGGCACGAAAGCTTAAGGCTCGTTCAAGTGTATTACTCGGAAGGTTGAAATTATAGAGAGCCATAATTTCATAAGCGAAGAGTCCACCAGAGTTATAACCAATACCTCCATAATAATTCGTGCGTGAAATACGAGATTTTAGTGGTTTGCCCGCAGCATCAAGTTGAATGCGCCCATAATTATCGCCTCCTGCAAACTGTTGACTTTGATATTCGTATTCTGCTTGTGCAAAAAAGTTTTTAAATGCTTTATAACGTGTGAAAGCACCTAACGAATAGTCAATGAGCCCGACAGTTGAAATTTCATTTTTAGTATCAGAGCTTTTATAACTTGTGTAAGTGATGCCTATGCGCGGACCTGCCGATAAACCACCAATTATTTTGTACCCAACCATTGGGGTCAAACCGAGACTAAAAAGGCTACTACCATTTGCACCACTAAGACCTAAGTTGAAACTACTACCATACCATAAACGGTGCTTAAACCCACCCGTCTCATCAAAATATTGGTCGGTTTTCTTAGAGGAAACTTTCTTTTTTGGAATTGTATCGGTATCTGTGTTTTGCATGTTAGTCGGTTGCTCAGTCGTCGTTTTTTTCTTACTTGGTTTAATCTGAGCAGAGACAGAGAGTATGGTCGCGAACACTAAAAGCAAAGCTAAAATGCCATTTTTCATTATCGTATTCATAGTTATTGAATTGAAATTGTGAATGATTGAATTTCTAAGAGCTGGGCTCTTAATTTGAAAATAAGGATGTCGTTAAAAAGTTTAACAAAAATACCTTGTTTGCATTAATAACGTGAATTTCGGCTAAACGGATTTTGAAAAATAATTAAAGTTTCGTTAAAACATTCATTATTCAAGCAACTTCAATTTATGATTTAGAGAAGGGTGGTACTGAGGGGGGCAATTTTACCAATTTTTTTTCGATTAAAAACAATCGCCAAGCGGCATTTCTCTTTGTGGTGTTGAAAGTATAAAAAGTTTGGTTTTCGTTTAATTTTTCGTGGAAACCCAATCTTGTTTGGAATTCAAATTCCAATAATTTGATGATACCAAAATTAAAATAATCGCGTTGTGAACCGCCTCCCGTAAATGGCACAACAGACTCATGTATTAATGCATCATAAATTTTTTCATAATTAAGCCCCCCCTCAGTATTCCAAAGGTTTAAGCCAAATTGTTTCAGATAAAAACTATAAAATCCTTTGGGTGACATTTTTTTATGGTTTTCTATCAGTTGCGTAATGGTTTCCTTGTCCTTTGAAAAAATAGGAATACCGAAGTCTGTTTGTAAAAAGACTAAAGGCGATTCTTTCAAAATGTTAAGATTTTTTTGTTTCCAAAAAGCCGCAACTGTACCGATATCCTCATATTTAATCCTTGCTAAAATAGCAGATTGGACAGCCTGTTTTATGGTAGGATTTCCGTCAAGTTCTAATGTACTTGTCAATTTGTCAGTCAAAGAATATCCGATATTACCCAATTCATAAATATGTATTTGAGTGGTCTGTTCCTCAAATTCTGATAAAAATTCACTTTTAATCAAATAATTACGCAATTCAGATATAATCATATTTTTTTGTTGAACCTGTATTGTATCTGAATGAATCAAATTATTAAACCATGCTACTTTGAACATATCATTCCAGAACGAACCACGCTCATCAACCGAATATGCCGCTGTTTGTTTATTGATAAATAACCAAAGTTCCCTTTCTGCAATCATATCATTTTTGAAAAAATCAACTTTAAAGATACTTAAAAAATCATCCAAATCTTTTGGTGCAATGGTCAAATCCTTAAAAAAAGGGAGGTCATGATTGATTGTCAAATGGTCTTTTAATTTAAAACGTCGCAGACTACTGAGGGGGGTTACTTTTTTTATAAAACGAACCAATTGAGGTGCGTAACGCTCTGAATAGGTAGAATCTAAAACAAAATAGTTTAAGTCGTCAATAGCAATGTCAGTAGCTGATTCTAATTTTTCTACCAATTCAGCAAGAGTAGGTTGTATTTTGTCAAAAGAATTGTTTTCACTATGGTCTTCTATAATCACGGTTGTGGGCGGGTTTAGTCTTGTTAATATATAATTTAGGATATCTGAATCTCCTTCTGTTCGAGCTATTTGTTCCAATCGCTCCTGTAGGGCTTTATCTTTTACATCCAGTTTTTGGCCATACAAACCACTTGTTCCGCCCGTCCCTAAACGCATAAATAACACTGTCTTCTTGATATAAGGGCTTAATGTGGCATTGTTAGAAACAATTTCCTCGTAATGTGTGGAATAAAATATATCTAACATACGACTCACCGAAAAATTCATCGCTAAATTGCTTGAATTGAGTAATCCGTAATATTCAAGTGCTGACACATTTTTGAGTGTCATCTTTTCAATACATTGATTTTCAATAGTGTATCGTAATGAAGGCGTAATGTTTGGTGATAAAACGGATAACAGAGAATCCAAACTATGCGGTAATTTAAGACTTATTTTTCTCAATCGACAGAAGGATGTAAAATGCGTCATACACGTTAAAAATGGATAATTTATCTCTGGCAACCGCGTATTGTAAGAGCGCAACAGTGGTCGAAACCTTTCCATCATTTTTTCGACAATAGCAGGGTCGTTTTCAGTCAATTGCTTGAAAGACGACATGGCAACCGAGTCATTGGAGGAACCCAACCGACGGATAAGACGCTCTATTTCCTCTGTTCGCTCCACCATTTCTGAATGGCTTATAAATCGCTCTGTCGTTTTATCCCATTCAAATTCTTCATGATGTATAGCCCACCACTGGACATAACCCTTCCATTTTTCTATATCTGCTTCTTCGGCGTCCCCGTTTGGTCTATGCTTTTTAGTGAATGTATAGTGATTGTTGGTTAATGTTTCCAACACATTCAAGTAAATATCCTTCTCATTTGGTTTTAAACGGACTTGGGCAGCCAAAAAAAACAACAAGCGGGGGTGATGGGTCTCTATAAGATCATACAGCGCATTGCGTTGTATCCACATGGGAATATTCGAATGACTTAATATCTTAGCATAATAATCCACTTTTTCATAAAAAAAAGTTTCTCTAAAAGTGAACCAGCGGTCATAGCCATGTGTGCGAATAGCTTCTAATGTACTCAAAGAATCGAGTAAATGATGGGTTTGACTTGCTGAAACGGCAATATTTGTCAGGTCGCGAAATACCTCAGATAAAAGCTCTGGATGAACTAAGCCCCGCTCAATGGTGCTCAAAATGGCTTCAAGACTTTCTATGGAAGGGTCTGTTTTCAAACCCTCACACAGCCTCAAATAGGCATCGTCATCTTTTTGTTTGAAAGGCTCTGATGTCAAGGTTCTGCGCAACCAATCATAGGCACTTGGCATACTCAATGCGCTTATCTCTTTTATAACCAATTGAATATCAAGGTCTTTTTGATTTTTTTGAAACAGAGAATCAAATTTTTGAGTTAAAATGGAGAGTTTTACTGAGGGGGTTATGTGTTCTGTTTTTTTAACAATGTGAATATTGAACACAGTCGTATCTAAACCTTGTTCTTCAATAGGTGTTCGATAAAAAGCTTGTAAAATTTCTGAAAATTTTAATTTTGACTCATTATTATAGAAAAAATTGAGAAAATCAGTACGAGTAGCCGTTGAGAGTTCAATGTCATTTTTGGTAAAAAAAGTATAACGCATAAGGGTATGACGTGTCGCATCGGTATAGTTGGGTTTGTCCAAAAAGGTGGCTAAATCACGCAATGCTCGCTTATTCCCTTTCTGAATCTGTCCCTCCAATTCAGACAATAAAGCATCGATACCCAAGGGCGTTTGGGCAAAAAGTACAGCGTTGTGCCATACAAACAAATATGCTAAAAAGTATTTGAATAAGCGATGATGATTCATGGGTTTTATCTTACGTATAGTAGGCAAGAATTGTGACAAAAAGGGGCATTTTTTGAAAAAATAGATTTTAGATTAAAATGATTATATTTTATTGTATTCATGTTTCACGCCCATATTTCCAATGGGGCATTGTAACTTTGCGAAAATTTTTTTCATTACCAAAAATAAATATTCAAGATGTTAAAATTGATTAAAAGTACCTTTCTTCTATTCCTTCCTCTTGGGTTTGTACTGTCTTTTTCAGCTTGTAAAAGTGATACCAAAGAAGCAGAAACCCTTTTAAATCAAGAGATTATGAAGGTTCATGATGAAGTGATGCCAAAAATGGGCGAAATAAACCGCATGAAAAGACAGCTCAGTGAGTATAAAGACGCCGTACCAGATGACAATGCAGAGATGAAAGATTCTCTCATCAATGCCATTTTGCTACTCGCCAAAACGGAGGACAATATGAACGATTGGATGGCAGGTTATAAATATCCGAATCCAGATATGCAGCATGAAGAAATTATGACATATCTGAAAGGGCAGCAAGATACGATTCAACAAATCAATAACGAGGTTTTTATGACCATTGCTATTGGAAATGGCTTGTTGAAAAGTGCCCCCAAGGATGTAAAGGAGTAAAATATGCTTATTTTTAAACAATTGATTTTATAGTTTTTATAAATAAAAAAAATGTCAAAATTAAAATTTTTACCATCGCTCCTTGCTTTTTGTCTTTTAGGAGCCCCCCTCAGTATTTTTATGATTTCTTGCGGCGATAAGACACCTAAATCATTGCCCATCATCGGCGAACGTATGGGCTTAACCGCTACGGGCGATACGATTTATCCAACCATTCCAGATTTTAGTTTTGTCAATCAGAATGGCGATACAGTCACCAATGTCAATTTTGAAGGAAAAATATACGTTGTCGACTTCTTTTTTACGCATTGTCCAACGATTTGTCCTAAAGTAACCGCTCAGATGTTGCGGGTACATGACCGATTTAAGGACTCTTCGAATGTATTGTTATTATCACATTCGATTGACCCCAAACATGATACGATTGGGCGTTTAAAAGAATATGCAGGAAAATTAGGCGTCGTTGCATCCAAATGGCAATTTGTCACAGGCGATAAGGACGCTATTTTTGGCATTGCCGACGATTATTTCAGTATAGCTAAAGAAGATGCGAATTCCCCTGGCGGTTTTGACCATTCGGGTCGCCTTATTTTGGTGGATAAAAAACGACGTGTGCGCTCTTTTTGCGATGGTACTGATGCGAAAGATGTTAATCGTTTTATGGATGATGTCCAAATATTATTGCATGAGCAATAATGTAGAGCAAAGATTAAGGAAATTTTAAAATTCTCTAATCTACATTGTTAACCGCTTAATTATCAAAACTACAAGGCTCAACTTTCATATCTCCATTTTCGACTATAACATTTTCAACGCTGCAACTGACATTCCCCCGCTTAAAAGTGATGGTATGTCTTTCTTTACTCGATTTGAACTCAATATACTGAGGGGTGCCCCAAATATTCTTTTTTAAAAAACGGTCAACAGACTGTCCATCGACAAAAATTTCAGCTTTCTTCATCTCTCCTTTCAGGATGAGTCGGACTTTAAAAGTTTTCATTTCTGGCTCTTTTGTTTTTTCATTAATGTCAAATATTGGTGATATTTTTATATCTCCAATATTAATTTTAGGTTGTGTCGTTGTTGACGTATCACCACCTGTTTGAGGTAAAATTTTTATATCACCAATTTTAATTTTAGGTTGTGTTGGCGGTTTAGTAACCGTTGTTGGCTTCGATGGCAGTTGTCCTTTGCCCCCTTCTTTTCCTTTATTAGAGTTGATTAAAGGATTGTCTAATTTTTTGTTGGGTAAAGGTTTTGGGGCTGGTGTGGCAGCTGAAACTTCGTCATCTTTTTTAGGTGGATTAGTTTGTGTTGCAGCCCCGTTCGTATTGGATTGTGTATTTGCATTATTCTTATTACTATTTTCAGCAAGCTCCCCACTTTCTTTACTTAACTGTTGCGTAATTGTATCGTTCACACTGGGTACAGCGGGTGGGAAAGTATTTTTTGAGTTGTTTTTTTGAGAATTTGTATCTGCTACAATAAGGGGTGAAGTGGGTGTCGAATTAAAAGTTTGGAAAGCAATCCAACCCGTCAATGCCACAGCAATAACAGCAATGGTAGAAGCAATGCCTGAAAATGAATAACGCTTCGATGCGGGGGATGTGGCTGCGGCTGCCCCATTTCTCTCGGTGGTCACATAGTTCAGATGAATCGTCGTATCCTCAAAATGCGTTGCCGCAGGTTGCACCACGACTTTGCTTGCGGCGGCGGCGGCTGGCTCCTCGATTTGGCTTATGATGAATACTTCTTTTTCTAAAACGATGTCGCGTCTGCGTTCTTTACCGTTCACTTCCTCGATAACGCAAACCTTCAAAGTCAAGGGATATTTCCCTACGCGCAAGGCTTTGACCATAAAAAGCCATTGAGTATATTCGTCATCACAGATAAATTGATCTTCATCATTCAATGTTCGAATATTAAACGCCGGCGTTTCGTTAAAATCGATTAATTCAACCCCCATAACTTCGGCAATACGCACGTTTTCAATTGTCGTATCATCATCTATTTTTATATCTCGGAGCAACGATTCGTCGTCATAAGCGATGCGGACGATGCAACGGCGTTCCTTACCGACAGGCATCGTGCCAGGGATATTATGTAAAATCCGACCACTGTTTTTATTTTTTGCAGCACTCGTCGGGGGCGGCACTGATTTTTCAATTTTCTCAATAATTTCAAGTAAAGCATAGTTGATTTGAGCCACAGTACGGTCATAATCTTCACGTGGCAGTATGCCTTTTATAGCAAAATCCTTAAAAACATTTGTATAGCGGCTTTCCAATAAAATCGTATCTGTGACTAACGAAGCGTCAAATAGAGACACATGCGCACGCATAATTTCGAGTGCTTCGTCCGTCTTACCATCAGCGATGAGCTGGCGGATGGTTAATATAAAGTCAGGCTTGGTCATAGTTATTTTATTTTTTAATATGTAGAGATGGCAACTTAAATAGTAAATTGTTCAAGCATTTGACAAAATTAAGTTTTTTTTATGTAATTTTTTTTGAAAATAAGTAAAACCACTTCTCTAATTTTGGGGCTAAAAAAATAACAAGATGAATCAACCACTTTTTGGCATTGACCTCGGCGGCACTAAAATCGAAGGTGTCGTCATTGCCTCAAAATCTGACCCCTCAGTCATTGCCCGCTTGCGGCTACCGACAGAGTCTGAAAAAGGCTATCAACACATCATCGAACAAATTGCAAAAGTTGTTTCGATGCTTGAAGAATCGGCGAACATCAAAGCCACTAAAATAGGTATCGGTGTACCTGGTACAAATGACCCTGTTCAAGGTGTGCATAAAAATGCTAATACGACCTGCCTCAATGGGCAACCTTTCAAAAAAGATTTGGCTATTCGGCTCGGGATTGATGTCAATATGGCAAATGATGCAAATTGTTTTGCCGTTGCAGAAGCTATTTTAGGAGCTGTGCCCGATGTTTTGCCCCATGCAGAAGTCGTTTTTGGGGTCATTATGGGTACTGGTGTAGGCGGCGGTGTCGTGTTCAATAGGCAAGTCTGGAATGGTCGTCAAGGCATTGCAGGTGAGTGGGGACATAATTTTTTGGATGTGTCGGGCGGTAAATGTTATTGTGGTCAAATTGGGTGCATCGAAACGGTGATTTCAGGACCTGCACTGGAGCGTTATTATTTTTCTAAAACAGGGGTCAAAAAGAAACTGCGTTACATCATGGATAACATCGAAACCGATGCTGCAGCTAAGGAAACCAAAGAACGACTCATTTATTTTTTTGGCAGAGCTATGGCAACGATTGTTAATACGCTTGATCCCGATGCCATTGTCTTGGGCGGTGGTGTCGGCAATATTTCGGAGCTTTATACTGAGGGGGTCGATGAAGTAGCAAAATACATCTTTAATTCACGTTTGGATACGGTATTTTTAAAACCAAAATTGGGTGATTCGGCAGGTGTTTTTGGGGCTGCTTTATTATAAATTGTTTTCAAACAAAATCACTTTAAAATCAAAAATCAATCTCCCAAACAATCAACGTTTGGTCATCGCTTGCCGATATCAAATAGTCCTTGTATTTAGACCAAAAAAGGCGATTCACTGAACGAATATGGCAGCCATGACGGATTGTATCAACGACTTTTAATAAGGTGAGTTGTGTATTTGGGGCATCCAATTGCCATATTTTTATAGTCTTATCACGGCTGGCGGTCGCAAAAATAGCGGGATTTTTAGGGTGAAAAACAATAGAATTTATCGTAAAAAGGTGTGCTGGCAACGATTCTAAGGGTTTTGGGGGCTCATTGTCAAGCGTATTTTTCAAATCCCATAATTTCAAATGGGCATCACGCGCGCCTGTTAGTATATAGTCACTATCAGGTACATAACGGATAGAAAAAATAGAATTATCATGCGTTTTATGCCATACTGTTTTTAAATCTAAACTTTTAGCATCAACAAAATAGATGCTGCCGTCACTTGCACCAATCGCCAATTCATTTTTTTCTTTTGAATAATCAAAACATCGCAAACTTTTATGCGACAACTGAATGCTCTCTAATGACCTATTTTCCTCCAGTGACCAACGTGTCAAAACACCATCGCCACCAATCGTAAGTAATTGATTATCAATTATTTTTAAGTCAAAGCAACCTTTGCCGCCGTGATGCGCCACATTGCGTATAAGCGTCGGTTCGGCGAGGTCAACGAATCGCACGCCGCCGTCCATGTCACCCGCAATAATTTTGTTTTGATGTGGAATAAAAAGGAGAGAAAAGATATTGCGCTCGACTTTCGCTACCAAACGCCCAACCTCTGGCTTGGCTAAATCCCATTCGACGACCCAACCATCGCCTGCACCACTCAAAATGTGCTGTTCATCGCCCCCCTCAGTAATGGCAAAAATGGCACCTGTATGCCCAGTTAGGTGTGCTATTTTTTTGACATGCATCATTAAAATATTTAAACGGTTATCATTTCTAAGGTCTTTTTATCGACGCCAAATAATTCACCAAATCTGGATATTGCGTTGTCCATCGTTTAGCCACTTCATCGGTGACCCGCAAACCATTGATGTAAGGAATGATAAGCGTATCATATTGATTATCTTTTAAAAGTATATCGCGCCGCATTTTTTCAGCCGAAGCATAGTCTTTCAACAGCCCAACAGAGTAAGAATAGACCCCCTCAGTACCCCAAGCTTCCATCATTGCATCGCCATATTTGGCAAGTAAATCACTGTCAAAAATCCTTTTAGTTGTTGCAATTTGAATTTTGTAACTCAATCCAGTGGTATGTACTTTCAATCGGTCTCCCGCTGGATTAACCATAAATTCAGAGACAACAGGTGGATTATTATGCAGTATCACTGCGGTAGGCGGTATTTCTAAATCGCCTAAAGTCATATCTACACGTCTGTTCAGTTTTTCGCCTACCGGATTCACCAAGCCATTGACAATCGTTTGTGCAATAGGATACTCGCTACCAACTGCTTTTAAAACAATATTTTCATTTTTTAAACCATTGGCGGTCAAATACTTAGCGATTTTTTCTAGACGTTTCATCGAAAAATATAAATCAAAAGATACCTTTTCCCCAACAACATTATTACCTACCAAAATGACTTTTAATGTAGGAAATTGATTGATTAAAGTTAAAGCTGTCCGCAATTGCTGCACATTTACCCCCCTCAGTAAATCATCGTCATTTTCATAAAAAAGAGGGTCTAACGTAACTTCTACTATCTTTTTTTCAACTGGTTTATCAATATTTGCCAGAGCCTCTTCTTTTTTTACTTGTTCAACAAGGTGAAAAGAAACAGGTTCAGACGGGTTTTGCTCCAATTGAAAATTTTTAAAAAGTGCTGTATAAATGTCCCGTTCTCCTAGACCTTCTTTCCGGCTTGAACTAAAATAAGCCATCATACCGCCAGGGGTTAATCGGAAAAACATATCATCACCTGCCGAATTTATAGGCTTTCCGAGATTCACAGCAGGCATAAATCGAAGGCTATCTCCATTAAATGTAGATTTAAAAACATCAAAACCACCTAAAGACGCTGTTGAATTGGACGAAAAATACAATGTTCGACCATCGAGTGCTAAAAAGGGAGTCGTTTCGTCGAAAGTAGAATTGACACCTTTTCCAAGGTTTTTTGGCGTACGCCAAGAACCGTCTGCAAAAACGGTGTAATATAAATCTAAGCCACCAAAACCTTCGGGTCGTTTCGCCGCAAAAATGAGTATTGTATCATTGAAAAAGCATAACGAATTATCACCATTTTCAGGTTGCATGGGCACCATGAGATGCGGTGGCAAACTACGGGTTTCATCGCTTGTTTTAAAGGAATCTACCAAAATATCGCCACTGATTCCATTTAAAGTGCGGAAAAAAACGAGTGTATTGCCTTCATTGGTAATGTCTAAAAGCCATTCATTACGCGCTGAATTGACAAGGATATTGTCTAATCGAGTCGGTCTACGCCAATCGCCACCTTCTAAGTCAGTGAAATAAATATCATCGAAATAACGCCCAGTCTTCAAATCCGAGAAACCTTGATCGTTTCGCAACCCGCCTTCTGAATCTTCGCGAGCCGATGAAAAATAGACGCGGTCATCAATCGTGGCACTCGGAAGGGGAGCAAACTCGTCGAAACGGCTGTTGAGGGCTGTTCCCATATTTTCGACCAGTGCCAAATCGGGTTGTAAAACAATTTTTACTCCAGAGGCACAGCGCAAAACATCACCAACGACACGACGGCGGTCAGGGTTTTTGTCATCGGTAACACTCAAAAACCGCTTGTAATACTTTATAGCTTCCTTAAAATTTAATTCTTCATGAAAGGTGCGCGCCAAATAAAGCAATACTGAGGGGTTGGGATTTTTAGCATTTAAGGCTATTGGAGACAAATATTGCTTTGCTTTTGCCAATTGATTGGCGTGGTAGGCAGCAATACCGATGGTTTGATTGACCTCCAAATCATCCTTTTTTTGCTCTTCGTATAAGGTTAAAAGTTCAAGAGCTTGGCGATAATTGCCACGTTCAAATAATTTCATCCCATCCTCCTTGAGCTTACCCAAAGGTTGTGCAACCATTGTTGTGATGGACAAAAAGAAGGTTAATAATATGAGGAGGAACCGTAAATTCATAAGTTATTAAAGTAAAAAAGCAAAGTTTTTATGATAAAATATCCAAATTATTGAATTTGCTGCGCCTTTTTTGCAAATTTAGTAATTCCATTTAAAGAATCTCAATGGGTAAGACGTTAAAACCCATTTTAGATAACACTTTTTTTGTTTCTACAAAATTATGACAAAAACCTAAAATGAAACCGCCACCACCCGCACCACATAATTTCAACTTGAAATAATCACTCGCCAAGCCTTCAAGCCAGACATTTTTGACACCCAACGGTATCATTTCAGTAAAAAAACGATATTGGAAATGACTTATTTGATGAACGGTATCAAAAAGTAATTTTGTTTTATTTTGTAGAAACGCAACTATTGCATCGTCCACATAAGACACTAATTCGTTCTCGATTAAGGTATTGTAGTGCAAAGACTTATCGCATTTTTCCATAAACAAGTGCACAAGGGGCTCTGTTTTACGGGATTGATGCGTATCGAGTAAAAACATTTGGGTATCTATTTTTATAGCATCCAAAACAGCAATTGACTTGTCTTTTTTTATCAAAAGAGGGTGTTGAAGGTAACTCACCAAAGGGTCAAGTCCAGAACTTGAACCATGAAAAAAGCTTTCAATTTTACCTAATACTTTTTTTAAATCATTGATAGACAAGTTTTTATCTAATCCAAAACTGTCATACATTGCTGCCACTAACGCTCCTGAACTGCCTGCACCATACCCACGCGGAATGTTAGATTCAAAAAATAAACCATTTTTTACATCTCGCAACACCCCCTCAGTATCTAAGGCTATTTCACCGTTTTCAGACAGTATTTTCAAATAATTGACCCATTTCAATAAGTCCATTTGCTTTGAAAAGTCAGTCGTATATGCCCAATGTCCACCAAAGGAGTTGTAAGGAATTGCCAATGCCTGTGAGCCACGCAACACGGAATATTCGCCAAAAAGGAGGATTTTTGAAGGAAATTGCTTGTTTGACACCTATTTTTTTATTAATTACTTTACAATACACCCATCTGCCCACCCCTCAGGCGGCGCAACCAAAGCCAATTTTCCTTCCGCATTCTCTGCCATCAACACCATGCCATTTGACATAATGCCCATCATTTTACGTGGTGCGAGGTTTGCTAAAACGATGACTTTTTTACCGACCATTTCTTCTGGTGTAAAATGTTTGGCGATACCTGAAAGTATCGTCCGCGTTTCAAAACCCAAATCAATGCTTAGTTTTAAGAGTTTATCCGATTTTGGCATCGCTTCTGCCGTCAAAACAGTGCCTGTTCGAATGTCCATTTTTGCAAAATCGTCATATGTAATCGTCTCTGCAAGAGGTACATACTGAGGGGGTGTCTCAACGGCTTCAACTGCCGCCTGTTGACTGTCGCCTGTCTCCTTATTCTCTAAATCTGTCATTTCTAATTTTTTTATTTGCGCCTCAATCACGTCATCGGCAATACGGGTGAAAAGGTGTTGTGTTTCATTTAAAGACGTTTCGGCAGCAATAAGCGGGGTGCCGTTGCGTAGTTTTTCTAACATAATGTGCCAATCACCATTTTGTAAATCATTGATATTTAATATTTTAGTTAACTTTGCGGACGTAAACGGAATAAATGGTTGACAGGCAACGGCTAATGCTGCGACGATTTGAAGACCAATATTTAAGGTCGCTGCTGCGGCATCTTTATCATTTTTTATCGTTTTCCACGGCTCATTAAATTGCAAAAATTGATTGCCATGCGTCGAAATATCCATCAAAGTTTGGAGGGCATTTCTAAAATCAAATTTTTCAATAAAATCACCCAAAGTGTCCAATTCTTTAAGCAATTTTTCGATTTCTACTGAGGGGGCTACTTTTTCGGTGGCGTTATCACTTGACGCAACCGTTACACCTTCCACAATTGTTGGCACTTTGCCTTCAAAATTTTTATGAATTAAAACAATGACACGATTGATAAAATTAGCCAAATTGCCCACCAACTCATTGTTATTTGACTCTTGAAAACGTTTCCATGTAAACTCTGAATCCTGCAATTCAGGCATGTTTTTAATCATATTGTAGCGCAAAACGTCTTGTTTGCCTTCAAAATCTTTATCTTCAAGATATTCATGCACCCAAACCGCCCAATTTTTGGACGTTGAAATTTTACGTCCTTCAAGGTTCATAAACTGATTGGCGGGTACATTGACGGGCAACACATAGTCGCCATGTTCGCGCAACAAAGCAGGAAAAATCAAGCAATGAAACACAATATTGTCCTTACCGATGAAGTGTATCAGTGCCGTATCCTCTTTTTGCCAATAGTCTTTCCAGCGTTCAGGTTGCCCATTGTTGATTGCCCATTGTTTCGTTGCCGAAATATACCCAATGGGCGCATCGAGCCACACATATAGTTTTTTCTTACCCGTTTCGTCAATTTCAGGAGGCACAGGAATGCCCCAATCGAGGTCGCGCGTCATCGCTCGCGGCTGCAAACCACCGTCGAGCCACGACTTGCATTGACCCATGACGTGGTTTTTCCAGTCAGCAGGGTTGTGCGTTTTGGTGACGATTTCAGGGTTTTGCTCAGCTTCAAGCTCCCCCTCAGTAATCCAGCGACGTAACCATGCTTCGTACTGATTTAGCTTCAAATACCAATGTTTTGTCGGTTTTTTGACTGGATTTGAAGTAGAAAGCGTCGAACGAATGGGCGGTTTTAAGTCATTTGGACTAAGAGATGAGCCGCATTTTTCGCATTGGTCACCATACGCATCGGGGTTTTCGCAGACGGGACACGTGCCGATGATATAGCGGTCAGCCAAAAATTGTTGTTTTTCTTCATCAAAATATTGCTCACTTTCAATGACTTCAAATTCGCCGTTTTTATACAATTGGCGGAAAAAATCCTGTGATGTTTCATAGTGCAAGGGTTCGCTTGTGCGATGGAAAATATCGAAGGCAATGCCCATACCGTCAAATGATTTGCGGAACATGGCATCGTATTTATCTATAATTTCACGCGGTGTCAGACCCTCTTTCATCGCCCGAATGGTAATAGCCGCACCATGTTCATCGCTGCCACAGACCCACACCACATCTCTGCCCATCAGCCGCAAGTAGCGCACATACACGTCGGCACTCAAATACGCACCTGCCAAATGCCCAATGTGAAGCGGTCCATTGGCATAAGGCAAGGCAGAAGTCACTAAATATCTGTTTTTCGATTGCATATTTTTGATTGATTATTGTCGGTTTAGATTTTTGAGGTGCGAAATTACAGTTTTTACCTAAAATCATTTTGAAAAACACCCCCCTCAGTATTTTTGATATAAAATTGTTTTCTAAAACGAAAAAGCGTTTCGAATTGTTCGGAATGATTTTTTTGCAAAAACAACAGATGTTTTGGGCATTGGCATTGAAATAGTACCTTTGCGCGGGTTTTTAGAAAAAAATTAATTGAATAATTATAAAATAAAGTGATTCATCATGGTTGATGTGAAAAGTTTTGTCGCTGTTGGCGGCATTGGGGGCGTTCAAAAGTTGATAGCGGTGCGCCAAAATGGTTTGATTATTGAAAATTTGGATACAAAAGTGCGCAAATTCGTACCTGTGCGTTCGCACGAGTTCTCACCTTTTGAAACCGTTTCGGTTTATACGGACAATAATGATACAGTGCAATTAGCAGAGGTTTTTACTAATATGCGCGACCAATTTACGGACAATCCGCCGCCTGCTGAAAAAGCAGATTCAGCAACGCTTCGGGCTTATTTTGCAGCCGTTTTGCCAAATTTTGATCGTGAAAGAGTGCATGTTTCGGACATCAAAAAAGCCATTAAATGGTTTACTTTTTTGCAAAGCCGCGACCTTTTGAAGGATAAAGTTGAAGCGGAAAAAGAAGAAATTACTGAGGGGGGTGTTGAGTCTATCGAATCCACAGAAACGGCTGATAATTAATATTTTATGCACATTAAACTTACGTTAAGTTTAATACTTGACGTAAGTTGTGATAACGGAATCGTTGTCAACAATCCACTTTTAAGATGTACAAAGGTAAAAAAGTCATTGTCGTTATGCCCGCCTACAATGCGGCAAAAACATTAGAAAAAACCTTTAAAGAAA
>JAYTUQ010000196.1:0-6732 GCA_043744455.1 Saprospiraceae bacterium
GTACAAAAGTACAGGTCGCCGGTGAAGTAGCTCAGTTGGTAGAGCAATGGACTGAAAATCCATGTGTCGGCGGTTCGATTCCGTCCTTCACCACAAAAACGCCACAAGATATTGATTGTCAATAACTTGTGGCGTTTCTTTTTTAAGTCGTTTTGGCTCTCCGCACCATGCGTGATAATAAACGTGGCGCAAATCGCTTCAAATAAGTGGCTAAAAGAACTTTTCCTTTTGCTATTACAATTTCCTCTTTTCCTTTGTGTAAGGCTTTTATGATTTTAGTGGCGACTTCTTCTGGTGTAAATCCGTTTTGAGTCGCTTCATCCATTGTTCCTTGGGCATTGCCCTTTTCGGTCAGTGCATTGATGCTGATATTTGTGCGGACAAAACCTGGGCAAACGAGTAAAACGCGAATACCGTCATCATAAACTTCTGCCCGAAGTGTATCGAAATAGCCATGTAAACCATGTTTTGCAGCCGCATAAGATGAGCGCAAAGGCGCACCCAGTTTTCCCATGACGCTTGTTATAACAACAATTTGTCCTGATTTATGTTGTATCATTGACGGCAATATGGCTTTAGTTACGGCTATTGTCCCCGTCAAATCCACATCTAATAACCGTTTAGTGACGGATAAATCGGTGTCTTTCGCCCATGAGCGTTGACTCAATCCTGCGTTATTTATTAGGATATCAACAGCACCAATACGATTCAGTAAATTTTCTGCTTTTGTAAAAATTGAATCGTGGTCGCCAATATCTAATTGCAAGACTTCAACAGATAGGGCACCTTGGCAGTTTGATTTCACTCTTTCTAATTCTACTTCGTTTCTTGCGGATAAGATAAGTTGCGCCCCTTCCTTAGAAAAGGCATAGGCGAGCGCTTCGCCAATACCTGAGGATGCGCCTGTTATCCACACTTTTTTATTCTTAAGAACCATGTTAAAAGATTGTTTATTTAGTAATTCGTTTGGTTAAATAGTCATGTGTCAGTAAGCTTGCATCAAAACCACTTAAAATAAGTTAGCTGGTTAAACTGTTACAAATGAGTACGGACTATTGACAAATGACTGTTTACTGTCCTTTGGTCGTTTTTTTATCCGTCTCGTCTTTGAGTTTTTTTAATATCTCTTCCTGTTTTTTGATTTCTTCTTTCAACCTTTGAATCTCTAGGCCTGTTTCTTCTTTCACTTTTTGAATTTGTTCGGAGGCTAATTGTTTCGCTTGATAGATGTCATCTGAACTTTCTTTTTGGGCTTTGCTTATTTCGTCCTGAGCTTTAAGGCGGGCTTGAGCGGCTTCATTAGCATATTGTTGTTTTTTAGCAGCTTCTTCTTTTTGCGTATTTAGAATGTTTAAAGCAGAACGTTGACGGGCAGAGTCTTGTTCTTGTCTTGCTTTTTGCTCTGTTTCAGCAACTTGGTGTGCGATATCTTGCTTCTTCTTTTCTGCATTGTCTTTAACTTCTTTGACGGCTGCAGCCGCTTGCTCACGAATGGATTTCACATCTTTTTGAGCCTCATCTGTGGTTTGGGCAATTAAAGCCGCAGCACTTTGTCGGGCTTGAGACACTTCAATAGCCGTTTTTTCTTTTTCTTTAGCTGCATTTTCACGAACTAATCGTATTGCCTCTGCTTCTGCCGTCTGAATTTTAGCATAATTTTCAGCCGCAGAGCGCCTCACTTCTGACAGCCGTTTTGATGATTCTTGCGTTTCTAACGCTTCTTTTTCTTTAATTTTTGCGATTTCCTTAGCAGATGCTTCTTGTGTCTTAACGACTTCTGCGACTGCCCGTTGTTTTGCGTCTTGGACTTCTTTGGCAGTCATATTCAGCAATTCATTTTGTTTCGATTTAGCTTCTGATATATGTGTTTCAGCTTCTTTTTGAATTTCCAGCATACGCTTTTGAGCCATAGTTTGAGCTGAATTAACCTCTTTAGCATAGACCTGTTTAGCTTCTTCTACTTTAGATGTCGCAGTTTGAATTTGTTCTGTCGCTTGTTTTTGCGTTTTTGCAATTTCATTTGCGGCACGTTGCCGTGCTGCTGCAACTTCTTGTACTTGTGCCATTCGAACGCTATCCGCTGTAGCACGAATTTGTGTAATATAACTTTGCAAACTTTGTTGTGCTTTAGTCACTTCTACAGATGCCTTTTCACGTGCCGTTGCCACGTCTTGACTTTCCTTTTGACGAACAGAGTCTATTACAGATTTTGCACGTTCTTGTTGCGTGGCTACTTGTTCATTGGTTCGCGCTATGGCTTCGGCTGCTTTTTTTCGGGCTTCAGCTACTTCTACAGCAGAAAATTCTTTTTGTTTAGCCACATTTTCCTTGATTTCTGCGACTTCTGATGCCGAATTTTGTTGAATTGTTGCTTTTTCTTCTGCTGCTTTATGGCGTGATTCTGCCAATTCGAAGGCGATTCGCTGTTTTTCCAAAACGGCTCGTTCACGAAAACGGGCTACGGAATCAGCCGTTTCTAACTGGGCTTTTAAAATAACATCGGTTGCTGTTTTTTTAGCAGAACCGACTTCTTCAACTGTTCGTTCACGCTCTACTTTTGCGGCAGCACGAGCATCTTTAACCATTTTTAAAGCTTCATCTCGGATATTTTTCAATTCAGCTGTAGCCGTTTCACGTGCCGAAGCCACTTCGTCAGCATACGTTTGTTTGGCTTCTGCCAATTTTTCTTGCGTAGCTTTGATTTCTGCGGCAGCTTTTTCACGAGCTGTAGCGACTTCTTTTGCAGATTCCAATTGTGCTTTTTGGATTTCTTGATTGGCTCTGTCACGTGCTTCGCCCACAGATTTAACGATTTTATCCATTTCCGCACTGGCGCGTTTTTGGCTTTCGGCGACCATATTCGTAAATTGGCGACCCGCCGAGTCAATCATTACTTGTGAGCGTTGACGGGCTTCAACAATTTCTTTAGCAAAACCAGCTTTTTTTTCTTCTGCCATTTGACGGGAAGCCATGACATCTTCTTGAATTTTCTGTTTCTCGCGGACACTTTTCTCTTTTTCAGCGGCAATTTCAGCCCGAATTTTGTCTTTCGTTTCAGCCAATTCTTTTCGTAATTCCGCCAATTCTTGATCATTTAGTTGAGAAATATCTGCTTTTCTAACAACTGTTGAACCACTATTGGGATTGCCTGCGTTTGTAGCTGTTTGTGTTTGAGGCTTAAATCCACCCGATTCCGTGTTGACAGTTATGTTTTTTACTTTCGATTTATCGAGGCTTTGAGAAAAGCATATCGCTAAATTCCTAAAATCAACTTGCTTATTGTCAGGAATAGTAAACTTTCGCATCTCATAACTGGCTTTGCTCAATATATAAAACGTCGTCGTAATATTTTCAGAAAACCACGTTATGGCTGCCATGTCCAATTGCAAAACATTTTGATAGGTGCGTCCTTTGACATCTCCCATTTCTATAAAACGATAAGTCTTCCGTGTATTATTGGCATCTACAAAAATCATTTCATCACCTTGATTAAATTCAACGCCATTTTTTGAGGTTACACGTGCCGAAATCCCTTTTTCATTACTGAAAAACTCCATTTCGTAGGTGTAATCACCTCGAAATATCAGCGTCATATTAACTGTATATAAATAATGTGTGTTGCCAACCAAACGGTTATCAGATATCAAACCGTTGCAGTTTTGTGCTTTTATACTGAGGGGGGTAAAAAAAATGAAAAAGACAAGCATTAAGCTAAAATACCAATATTGTTTCATACGCTTAGGTGTTAATAGACAAAACGATTTAGCTTCAATAAAAGATTGTTTCTCAAAACGCTCTTTTTTTGATATTTAATTTATACAATGCCAAAATTAACAGGTTTTAGTTTTAAATCTGTATAAAATTCAGAAGACTTAACTTTTCTCTTCCAGACTTCCTTTGGAATTGTATGAACCTCAATTAATAAACGTTTATCTCCTCTTATTTGCACCTTCTTTTTCCTTCAAAAAATGTCTTATACGAATAACCTATTGACCTTAATGACCAATGATTAATTAACCTTCTTCTTTTGTTGCCATTTATAATTCCAAGTTATGGAAGGAATAATGGGGAAAATGGTCACTTGTTGCGCTGTTGCCTTTGCTGTTCCTTTTTCAAACGATTGTTGAATATCATAATAGACAAAAAAAGGATTCCACCGATTGTAGAAATTATAAATCGAAAAAGTCCAACTGGACTTAAACCCTGTTTTGTCAGGTTTAGGTGTATATGTTGCACCAATATCGGCACGATGATAGTTGGCTAAACGGAGTGAATTACGGTCACCATACTCCACATTGAGCTTTTGATTTATGAAATATAGCTGTTTTAAAGGCGTAAATGTATTACCTGTTGCAAAAACGAAGTTGGCGGACACATCCCATTTCCTAGAAAGTGCATAATTTGAGACGACGACAACATCATGAATGCGGTCGTATACTGAGGGGTAGGTTCGCCCGCTGTTGATGTCGGGAAAGGTGCGCAATGTTCGTGACCATGTATATCCCACCCATCCATTGAGGCGACCTTTGGCTTTTTTGATAAAAAACTCTGCACCATATGCTTGACCTTTGCCGAATACAAAAGACTGTTCAACGTCTTCGGCTTGTTTCGGTACATAGTTTTCGGGGTAATCAATTTGATTTCTAAGGGTTTTATAGTACACTTCGACTGATGTTTCCCACATATTGTCATCAAAATTGCGGAAATAACCCATTGCGTACTGAATACCACGTTGTGGCTGCACCAATTCAGAACTTGCCACCCATACATCTGAAGGAAAAGAACTTGTAGAATTTGAGACCAAATGCAAATACTGAGTGGTCATCGTCACGCCAAATTTCAAGGAACTCACATCGTCATTCAGCTTATACGTACCTGTTAAACGAGGCTCGAAACCCGAATAGGTCTTTGCAACCTTCCCTTTTGCAAATATTTCACCCGTTTTTACCGATGTATAAGGTCCAATTTGTTGAAAAGCCGAAAGCCTTGTGCCTATATTAAGCGTCAACTGAGGGGTTACTTTCCAATCATCACTGATATATGCGGCATATTCATGGGCATATTTGGGCTTGATTAAATCGGAGTTTGTGAAAACTTGTTCGCCGTTTGTGCCTGTTGCGACATTGGGCGTCAAGCGATGATAGGTGTAATTAATCCCAAATTTCAAAGCATGATTCACTGAGGGGTAGTAATCGAAGTCCACTTTGCCGTTCCAATCACGTACACCCGAGAAGACATTGAACTGAAAAACGTCCTGCCCACCACCTGCTGCAAAATCGTAATCGTTGTAGATACCACTCACATTCATAAACAAAGTGGGTTTGAAAACGTGATTCCAACGCAGTGTCGTTGTGGCGTTCCCGTAAGGCAAACGAAAGTTAAAACCTCTGTCTTTTGAATTAAAAACAAAAACATCGCGTCCAAAATACCCCGACAAATACACGCGGTCTTTATCCGAAAATGTATAATTTGCCTTCATATTGACATCATAAAAATAATAATTCGTCCCTGCCAATTTGGTTTTATTGATATAAGGCTGCGCCAAATCAAGCCCATAAGTGCGCCTTGCGGAAACAATAAACGAGGATTTTTCTTTTTGAATCGGACCTTCAAACGTCAAACGACTGGCTATGAGACCAATGCCGCCTTCTGCTTCGTAGGATTTGCTATTGCCCTCTTTCATTTGAATATCCAATACCGACGACAATCGACCGCCGTATTGCGCGGGCATACCGCCTTTTATTAAAGTTGTATTTTTTATGGCATCACCATTAAAAACAGAGAAAAAACCAAGCAAATGCCCCGGATTATAGACCACAGCCTCGTCTAATAGCACTAAATTTTGGTCAATACCACCACCCCGAACATAAAACCCCGAACTGCCTTCCATCGCCTTCACACCAGGTAAAAGCTGAATGACTTTCAAAACATCGGCTTCGCCAAACAAAACGACTGTTTTTTTAATGTTACCAATGGGCAAAGTCACCGTACCCATTTCCGTGCGGGTCACATTTTTATCTTTTTCTTGTGCGGTCACAACCACTTCTTGTAATTCGACCCCCTCAGTAATACCGATATTTAGGACCTGATTTGAGGTTAAGTCCACCTTAACTTCTTTATCTTGAAAGCCGACGTAACTAATTTTTATGGTGTAAATGCCTTGTGGTAACGTCAAAGAATAAAACCCATAGGTATTTGTCGCCGCGCCTTGCTGCCTGTTGTCTTTGTTATATACATTGACACCTATCAGTGTTTCGCCTGAACGTGCATCTTTGACATAACCTGACAATGTGAAATTTTGTGAAAACAAAGTACTTTCAGAAAATATGCTTAAAAAGGTCGTAAGTAATAATAATCGGCTATTCATACCAAATAATATTTTATTTAAAATATAAAGCTAACGTTTGGCAAAGTATTTGGTTTTCAAATTTAAATAAAAGTACCCCAAAGCATCAAAATAAGAAATGAAAGCATCTATTAATTTTAAATACTAATACCAACAATTGCGCAGAATATAATTATATTAATCAGCGATAATACCGATACATTATTTTATAACAAAACGAAAAAAAGTGAAATTTTCTCTCGGTTGGACTAATTAAAGGAAAGTATACCACAAAGTCCATTTAATCCTATTTTTTAGGCTCTGTGACAATTTTAGCGGCAACTAATTTTTGAACGCAAAACATCTTGCTCTAAAGTGTTCAAAATTAGTCATATTAAAGGTGAATC
>JAYTUQ010000197.1:0-6731 GCA_043744455.1 Saprospiraceae bacterium
AAAAACAATGTACGAATGTCCAATGCACTGCGAACCTGCCACTGATCATGCAGGAACTTGCGGCAAATGCAAAATGGATTTAGTAGAAGTTAAGCCAAAAACAAAAGCCAAAAAGCAGTAAAAGTTACCCCCTCAGTATAATTTTAAAAAATTTACTGAGGGAAGCTTTTTTTAGCGTTTTCAACGGAAGTGTTTTATGAATTTATAACAACGGTAAATCGTATAAAACAATGAAAATTAATATATTAATCGCTTTTTTATGCCTCTCTTTTTCTCTCAATGCACAAATACTGAGGGGTGTCGTCAAGGATGACAAAGGCGAATCTGTTATTGGTGCACATGTCTATTGGATGGACAAAAGCGCAGAAACCTTAACGGACAACGATGGTAAATTTGAACTGCCACGTCGTACAAAGGAGTCTATGGTGCATGTCGAATTTGTCGGTTATGAGATGTTTATGGTGACGCTCAAGCCCGACCAAAATGATATTACCATTCAATTAAACGTACCCAAAACCCTTAAAACGGTTGAAATTCAAGGCAAACGAGGTGATAATAGGGTATCGTCACTCGACCCGCGCAATGTGGAACGCATCAATTCCAACGAATTAAAAAAAGCGCCTTGCTGCAATTTGTCTGAAAGTTTTGAGACAAACGGCTCGGTTGATATTCAATATTCTGATGCTGTGACAGGCGCAAAGGAAATTCAAATGTTAGGTTTGCGTGGCATTTATACACAATTGATGGTGGAAAACCGCCCTGATTTTTATGGTTTGGCACAGCCCTATGCCCTTGAATATTTGCCCGGCACTTGGATAAAAAGTATTGACATCAACAAAGGTGTCGGTTCAGTTCGCAATGGTTTTCAAAGCATTGCAGGGCAAATCAACGTAGGTTTGGTTCAGCCCGGCGAGGACAAAGCTGTTTTTGTCAATATTTTTACAGAAAGTACGGGACGTATTGAAGCCAATGTACATTTGAATAAAATCAATTCCGAAAAATTTGCTCAAAGCCTTCTGTTACATGGCAGCATGTTGCAAAACAAACTGGACCACGACAACAATAATTTTGTGGATATGCCCTTAAAAAAACAGCTCAACGGCATGTACCGCGCTTTTTATCGCGATGATAAAATTGAAAGCCAACTTTTTGTTCATGCTATTACTGAGGAAAGAAAAAGTGGACAATTGATTGAAAATAAAGCGATTACAAATCCATTTTCTATCAATGTTCAAAATCAACGCATTTCTGTACTCGGCAAATTTGGGTATTTGGGTTTTAACAAACCTTATAACGCGTTGGGGTCTCAATGGTCGGCAACTTACCATGATTTGAATGCCAATTATGGTAAAAATCGCTACTATGGCACGCAGCGCAGTTTCTACGGCAATGTCCTCTACGCGACGATTATCGGCACAACCGACCATAAATTACAGTTTGGTGGCAGTGGACAAATAGACGATTATCGAGAGTTTTTGAACGATAAAAATATCTCACGGACGGAAAAAACGGCAGGCGCATTTGGCGAATATGTCTATAATCGTCCCAGTTTGAAAGGCTATAACGATATTACAGTTGTGGCAGGACTGCGAGCAGATTATCACAATATTGCTGGTTTTTTCGTTACGCCACGCTTGAATATGAAGTATAATTTTAACGAAGGAGATGTCATTCGTTTTGTGGCGGGTCGGGGTGTGCGCATGGCAAGCCCAATTGCTGAAAACGTATCTTATTTGGCAACGAATAGAGAAATCGTTGTTTCACCAAATTTAAAACCAGAAGACGCTTGGAATTTTGGTTTAAATTTTGTCAAAACTGTAAATATTAAAGGCAACCGAGAAGCCCGTTTGAGTATAGATGTGTACCGAACAGATTTTGTCAATCAAATTATTGTAGATGCCGAAACGGATTTTCAAAAAGTTCAATTTTATAATTTGGATGGAAAATCCTACTCGAATACCTTTTTAACGATGTTGACAGCCGAGGTTTTAAATGGTTTTGATGTCAAATTGGTATATAAATTCAATGATGTTCGAGCGACTTACAACGGCAAATTAGACGAAACGCCGCTTGTTGCCAAACATCGCGGTTTGATTGCTTTGGACTATAAAACGATAAATAAAAAATGGCTTTTTAACTATACCGTTTCTTTAATTGGACAACAGCGACTCGCCGATCGTAGTTATACCCCCCCTCAGTATTTACACCATTTTGAGCCGTATTCTCCTTCTTTTTACTTGATGAATGCCTCAATTAACCGTTTTTTCAAGACATTTGAAGTTTATGGTGGTGTTGAAAATATAGCCAATTATACGCAACACAATCCCATCATTGCATATGACAATCCGACAAGTATCTATTTTGATGCCACACAAGTCTATGCCCCTATGATGGGTCGAAGAGCGTATTTAGGATTGCGTTGGTGGTTGGATAGGAAAAAATAATCGATAAGCGCTTGTCTCAAAAGGCATTAATTGTAACTTTTGAGACAAGCTCTTTTTGTAATTATGCTTCAATAATATAGTAACTCTTCAATTATTGATAAGATTTCAAAACCTCATACAAAGTCGCTGCCGTTTTGTCCCAACTGAACTTTTGACGTTGAATACGCCCTTTTTCAATCAAAATTTGTCGCAAATCGCTATCTGTTGCTAATTTCGTTAAGGCATCTGCAATATCAGAAAGGGACAAAGGGTTAACTAAAATCGCCCCATCGCCCGCTACTTCTGGCATTGACGTAACATTGGAAGTGACGACAGGAACATCACATTGCATCGCCTCCAAAATCGGAATGCCAAAACCTTCACCAAGTGACACATAAGCCACTGCGGTTGCCGAACCGACAATAAGCGGCACTTGTTCGTCGGCGACATAACCCGTAAAAATAATGTCTTTTTGATAAGAAGAATTATCAAAAGCCGTCAGAACATCGCCTGTTTGCCAAGCAAAACGCCCGACAATGACCAATTTATGCGGTAGTCCTGTTTGGGCTTTCATGTCGGTAAAAGCAGCAATAAGTCTGTGCACATTCTTACGCGGGTGTACAGCACCGACAAAAACAAAAAAAGGGACCCCCTCAGTATATTGAGCGCAAACAGCCTTTTTTTCATCATCCTTTAGCGGACGAAAGTCCGTGCGACAACCGTTGTGGCAAACTGTTAACTTTTCGCGATTCAAAAAAGGATAATGTCGCAGTACGTCTTGCTTCACGAATTCAGATACACATATTATAGTCCGCGCTTTCTTTAAAAAACGTGGCGTAAAAAACTTGTAATACTGGTAAACAAGCCATGGAACTGTGTCTCTTGCATCGGGATGCGCCCAGCCAATATCATGGAGGACTAAAAAGGTAGGCACCTCTGTTCGCAACGTACAGAAGTTGTCGGTTGAAAGGAAAATATCGGGTTTGTGTTTTTTCAAAGCTTTTGCAACCGACCATTCATACCACCAAATGAAAAGAAATGGATGCCGGGCAGGAGGAAACAAGACAATAGGCGTGACATTTTTGCCAAAAACAAACGACTCATCGTAAGGACGGTCAAAAAAAAAGATAAACTCATCTTCGGGATTTGTCGCCACCATGCGTCGCAAGGTTTCATACGTGAACCAACCGAAACCTTCGAGTTTGTTTTTGAGCAAAAAACGGGTATTGACTGCTATTTTCATAGGGCGAAAATAGGGTGAAATGTTGAGCCAAACCTAATATCGCTTTGTTATAACTCAACATCGCATTATTGACTTGGCTGAACTCATTATCGGCTTGCCGAATAATGAAATCGACTTTCTGAATTGTAAAATACCGATTGTACAACTCATTTTTGGCAGTCTTTCAAGTCAAAATGGCACTTATCGAGGATAGGGCTTTCGAATTTTATTAGTATGGATTGTGTTAATTCCTTGCATCATTTGTATAAGCTATAACATAACAACTGGCTAGAGGTACAGATTTTGAAAATTCTGAGGTGAAAGCCTGTATACCTTTAGCAAATCTATTTATTAAATTTCCTAACATTTTGAGCATTTTAAATCATGAGAATGATGTTACCAAATATATTTCCCTCTTTTTGTTACGTATCTTATTCTATCATCAATTACTATTTTAGCAATACCGTTTTCATCAAAATTATTGAAATATAAACTTTTTGCACCTTTTACTGAAAGAAATTTTTCGCCTTTACTGTTAATTATTCCTTTCTCATCATTTTTTTCATATTTTGCTAGATTATTTCTAAAAATATCTATAAAGTCATATTCAAAAGGTATTATTTGTTTACCAAGGGTATCAAATGCGCCAAATTTCTTTTCATATTGAAGAACTATCATTCCGTCGTGATTTACCGGATCAATTTGACTAGAAAAATTAGAATTGGAGTTAATTGATTTGTAAATCGGTGGAATAATAAATTTTCCCTTTTTATCAATAAAGCCAAAAGTAATATAGTCATGCTCCTTTTTTGCTTCCATAGAAATTCGTTGACCTCCTCGATTTTGTCCTATACCTACTCTCGCTACACCATTCTCAAAATGACTGGCATCATCAAAACTAAATGGTATGACAGTTTTACCATTTCTATCTATGTATCCATATTTCAGTTCAGTCGGTGATGCTACAATAGCACAATCGGCAAGTCCCTCTGAAAAATCAGAAGCATAATAGTATTTATTATAAATTTTCATTTTAAAGGAAGTGTCAAGGAATCCATAATAACCATTTAGTGATATACCCATAAGTCCTTCATTGAATTCTCCTATTGACTCATAGATATCATTTAACACGATTTTTCCATGGTAATCCATTAAACCGTATTTATCTTCAAAACCCATTGTGCCAACAACTTGTTTACCTTTTGAAAACTCAAGTAAAGAACCATTGTTGATAATTGTTTTAAAATTTTGAGACACTCTTTGTCCTTTTCCATTCATTAAGTAATTGAAACTGTAACCATTTTGAACAACATAGACACGGAACAGAGAATCTCCAAAACCCATTATCGATTCAATTGGTTCTTGCAAAACAGTACCTTTTTCATTAAGTTTTTTTAATTTATATAAATTATTAGCTATTTTTAAAGCAAAATAACCTTGTTTGTTAAAACTGATTTCATCAAATGTAGGGTTAATTATAAACTCTCCTTTTAAATTGATTACACCTTCTTTTTTATTTATGGTCACAATTGCAAAAGAGTCATTAAAATCCCGAGCTTCATCAAATAAAGCATCAATTACTTTCTCTCCGGTAACATTTATATACCCATATTTTTCATTGACTTCGATTGGATATAATTTTTCGGGAAACTTTAGTGCTTCTTTTTCAGAGCAAGATAGGGTAGTCACAAGAAATAATAATATAATAATATTTTTCATTGTTGAAAGTGATTTTTTGATGAATAAAAAATGTTTAAACCAAACAATAATTTTCAATTTGTCACAAAAATACAATTTATAAACATATGAAAAATAATATAATGACCATTTGCATATTATTAACTTTAAAATCCAACAAAAACTCACTACATATGAGGGTGCAAAAAAAGAGACATCATAACACGTCTCTTTCATTTTTAAACAATTGAAAATCAATAAATTAAAAATCAATTTGTAGGCCCAAACTCGGTGTTGTATTGCCTGTTTTATTCTCAATGACCTTTGTTTTGTAGCGTAGGACACCTTTTGAATCTTTGAAAGTTGGGGCTTCGCCGATGGGTTTCAAATCGGCATCAAGCGGACGATCGAGTAATGTAATGGGGCGATTTACAGACGCGCCGAGTAAGTTTTGAATATCTAAATACACATTCCAAGTGATGCGTTTGCCATACCATTTTTTATCAATACGTAAATCTAAAGTATTGAAAGCATTGGTTATCAATGTATTAAGCTGTGCGTAATTGGGTAATGCTTGTCCATTGACATCCCATATTGCTTTGATATTCGATTCTAGGGCATCAGGTGTGTAGGGCAAACCTGTTTGAGAACGGAATTTTATGCCTGCTTCCCACCCTTTACCGATTTGATAACCCATGGTTGCACTGATGATGTTGCGCGAATCCCATGAAGACGGAACAAGGTCATTTTTAGGGTTTTCAAATTGACTGCGCCCAAATGTGTAAGCAAAAATGCCGTAAAAGCCTTTGTACAACCTTTGTTGATACAAAAATTCAATACCATAAGCTTTTCCCGCATTTGTTGAAGTGGCTAAATCGTTGCCAATGACCCCAAAATTTGCCCCCAAATTAGCCAATGACACTTGTTCGCGTGTTAAGAAAGGATAGTTTGCATAACGTTTGAAATAAGTTTCGACGCTGAATTTTGCATCAAATTTTGTGTTGTATTCAAAGCCGCCCACGAGGTGTGTGGTACGAATGTATTTCAAATTATCTTTATTAACAAAAATGCCTTTTTGTTGATAACCCAAAGTCGTGTAAGGTGGCAATTGGTAAAAAATACCTGTATTGAAATTAAACGCCAACTGAGGGGTCAAAGCATAGGACAATGAAAAACGAGGACTGAATTGGTTGAAAGGGTTGCGCATTGAAGTATTGTAATCGTTGCCGTCCACCCTTGCCCCGATTGACAAAACGAGTCGATCTTTGTTTAATTTACGGCTTATTTGTGCAAATCCACCGAATTTATTGATATTAAGTAGTTATTATAAAATAAACGAGTGTTTGCAAGGATAAACCCCGTATCTTTATTGGATGAATAATAATGTTTATATAATCGGAACAGAAACA
>JAYTUQ010000198.1:0-25254 GCA_043744455.1 Saprospiraceae bacterium
GAATAGGTTTTTGCTTTTTTTTTGCAAAAAAAAATAAAAAACCTATTCCATTTCCGTCTACTATACCTTGTCCGTAATTAAAAACCTTAAATTACGGGCAATTTTAGTCAAATAATGTGATGATTCATAAGTTCACGACGAAATCCCTTTTGAACTTTTAAACTAAAATTAACCAATATTCTTTTTCGCCCATGAATTTTATACTTTTGCAAAATATTGAGGTGTAAGTATTTATGATATATTTGAAGATTTTAGATGACCCCTCAGTATAACCGACATTTTATTAATCGTTTAGAAAGAAATCGGTATTCATGTCTGATAATAAAGAACAAATTTCCCAAAACATACAAGCGCCAACCCGTGAGGTTCTGTTTCCGCTATTATTGTCGTTGGCAATGATCGGCGGTGTTTTCGTTGGTATGAAATTGAAAAATGAACCACTTGTTAAGTCATCGCCTACAAAAAATATCACACAGTCCAATACAGAAGAAATCATTGGACAAGGGCGAATGGAAGAAATTTTGCGCTACGTGGATGCGAAATACGTAGATAAAGTCAGCAATGGTTTGCTCATTGACAAGTCTATCAACAATATTTTGCAAGAACTCGACCCTCATTCGGTTTATATTCCCTTCAATGAATTGGCGCAAGTAAATGAAGAATTGGATGGCGAATATGAAGGTATCGGCATCGAAACCTTGAATTTTGGTGATACCATTACCGTTGTCACGCCTTTGGCAGATGGACCTGCTGCAAAAGCAGGTTTGATGTCAGGCGATAAAATTATGGCTATTGGCGATTCATCTGCTATCGGCAAAGACCAACGTTGGCTAAATAGCAAATTACGGGGTAAACGCGGGACTCCCCTCAAATTTACGGTTTGGAGAGACAATGATCTTCGCCCTCGCGTGGTCAATGTGGAACGTGACCGCATTCCTGTTCACAGTGTAGACGGTGCTTCTGTCTTGAATGAAAAAACGGGATACATCAAAATTATTCGTTTTAGTGCCAACACATCGCAAGAGTTTATGCAAGCCATGGAATTTTTGTTTGAAAAAAAAGGTGTCAAGGACTTAGTGATAGATTTGAGGGGTAATCCAGGCGGTTATCTCGACAAAGCGGTGGATATTCTATCTCAACTTTTTCCTGATAAAGACAAGTTGCTCGTCATAACAAAAGGTCGGACAGTGCATCAAAATGAATATAAAACAACGGGAAGGCAACGCTATAATGTCGATAAAGTTTGCATTTTAGTGGATGAAGGCTCGGCTTCGGCAAGCGAAATTATTGCAGGTGCGATACAGGATTGGGACAGAGGTATCATCATTGGGCGCCGTACATTTGGTAAAGGGTTGGTTCAAGAACCTTATGCATTGCGCGATGGTTCAGAATTGCGTTTGACTGTTGCACGTTATTTTACGCCCATTGGACGCAGTATTCAAAAGCCGTATAAAGGTAAAAATCGTATGGAATATGAACAAGAATACGACAATCGTTACGGAAAAGGAGAATTGAGCAATGCCGACAGTATTTTTCGAACAGATACAATTCGTTACAGAACAGCCAATGGGCGTTGGGTTTATGGCGGCGGTGGCATTACCCCCGATGTTTTTATTGCCATTGAGTCCTATTTGAAAAATGAATATTATCAAAAAGCCAAAACATGGGCTTCTGAATATGCTTTCCAATACTACATGGGGCATCGAAAAGAATTGAAATTTGACAATTGGCAATCATTTCAAAAAGATTTTAGGGTGACAGATTATTCTTTTTCTGAATTTTTGAAATATGCCGAACGACACAACGTCCAAAGTATTTGGAATGAAATTCAACGTGTCAAAGAACCATTGCGCCGCTTGATAAAAGCCCGTATTGCACGTCAACTATTTGGTGATGAAGGTTATTATGGCATTATGAACGAATCTGACCCTTGTGTGCAAAATGCTCTGTATCAATTTGGTAAGCAAGATCCTTTGGGCTTGCGTGAGTTGGCGCAGCGACGGAAGTAACGATACGTAAAACGGATTTTAATCCGTTATTTTCAAGTGAGCGGTTGGCATTAAGTCAATCGCTCACTTCATTTTATTGAACAAAAAGTATTGAATTCTCATAAAACAGTGGTAAGTTTGTAACTATTTTGTGTTATAAATTAACTTGATTTGTTAAAATTTTAAACTTTATTATTTTGTCAACGATTAGCAATCAACCACAATATACCAATTTTATTACTGATGTCATTGAACGAATCCGTTCGGCACAATACGAAGCTTTGAAGGCAGTAAATAAAAAGCAAATTTATTTATATTGGGATTTATGTAAACAAATTGTTGAAAAACAAAGCGAACTTGATTGGGGGAAATCAGTCGTAGAACTGATGGCAAAAGATATTCAAAGAGCTTTTCCTGCTATTCTCGGTTTTTCGCCACGAAATTTGTGGTTAATGCGCCAATTTTATGAAACGTATGTAGGGTCAGAATTTCTGCAACCATTGGTTGCAGAAATTGGTTGGTCACATCATTTGCAAATAATGAGCAAATGTAAAGATGATAAACAAAGGGAATTAACCTATTGATGTTGCAACTTACACTATTGAAAACACATTGCCAGAATACTTACAAGACTTGTTACCCAGTCCAGAGTTATTAGAAAAACATTTTCTTTTGATTGATAATTTAAGAAAGAAATAATCTCACCATGCTTTACACCATCTTTTTCGGACAGAATTACGATAATTGCGTTTTTCCTCGCCCTGATACTGAGGGGGGGCATTTGTATCTCGGCGCGAAAGGTTTATTGCGATGGTTGGAGTTACATTTAGGTTTGTCAGGGCAAACGGAACGCATTGAGCATATTCGAGTCGAGCAGTATCGTCAGGCAATGCGGCGTTATATCAATGAATATCCAACTGTTTTTTTCCAAAAATCTTTTGAAGCTGACCAATTGGCTTGTGCCGAAGCCTTGTTGAAACGACGTGACGAGTTGTTATTGGCAGGATTTGATTTTAAATATAATGAAAAACTACCTTTCCGTTTACAAGTTTTAGTGGCTATTGAACAACGTTTTTTGCTCAATGAGGAGGGGCTTTCTAAACTCATTGCGGGCGAAGCGGATAGATTTGAAAAGGTTTTAGTTGCGTTACAACATAAAATAGTGCCGATAGAACAAGTCGTTGTCAATGAAAGCCACGAAAAAACGGGACAATTCAGCACTTTTTTACCCCCTCAGTATGCGCGGCTTTTTGAAGCATTGTCAAAGCAAAATATTTCTTTTTCGAGCAACGACAAGTTTAGGAAACTTTTAAAGTTTCCTAAACTTAAGGATTCTGACATAAAACATTCCGACCTTCAAACCTTTAAAGATTTTATTACGGGTAAACTGCCTCGTGGGGAACAGCAGAAGTTAAAAGCCGACGGTTCACTCATTATTGTAGAAAGTGAGTGCGATACTGAGGGGGGCGATTTTATCGCAAAAGTATTGAGTTTGAACCCCAATTTTCGACCCACTTTTTTGATTCCCGACAAGAATCGAACCCTTGATGAAGCGTTGATACAGAATGGTTTACCAGCGTTTGGCTTGCCATCTGCTTCACTCGGCAGACCGACTTTGCAACTTTTGAAATTGGTAACAGCTTTTTTGTGGCAACCTTTGGATTTATATAAAATTCTTGAATTTGTTACCATGCCCGTCAAGCCGCTTGATGCGGATTTGGGCAATGTGATAGGGAATGTCATTGCTCAGCGTCCTGGTATTCATAGCGATCATTGGGTGTATGAAACGAAGCGTTTTTTTGAAAAAATAGAAGGAGATGCCCATATAAACGCCCGTAAAATCAAGGCACAATTCGATTTTTGGTTTAACAGAAACACGTATGACATTGCAACATCTGCACCCAAGCATGAGATTGTCAGCATTTTTAATTTTTTGAGAACTTGGGCAATTGAGGCGTTTGAAGAAACTGGCAAAAAAAATAGTTCGCTTATGGTTTTGTCGGAACAAGCTCGACGTGTTGAAGAGTTTTTATACGAATTGCCGCCCAGTGAATCACGGCTCACTTTTTTGGAATTGGAACGCATTATCAGAACCATTTTTGAGCCTTCGCCTGTATCGCCGCGTTTGCAAGAATTGGGGCATTATCCGTATGTGACGCATGGCGATTGTTTGATGCAGTCAGTAAATACTTTGATTTGGTGGAATTTTACGGATACTGAGGGGGTGCATTTTTTTAGCCGTTGGTATGTGGACGAAGTCACTTTTTTGAAACAAGAAGGCGTGACGCTTCAATCGCCGCAAGATGAAAATGCACTGATGTTGTGGCAGCGCATTCAAGGCGTGATGCGGACGAATCAACAATTGATACTCATTTACCCTAAAAAAGTAAATGGGGAACATGCTGCTGAACATCCATTATTCAGCCATTTAAGGGCATGTTATGGCGATTTAGTGCGTATAACAGTGTGTACGAAGGAAGATTGGGCAGACTTTTACAATTTAACAAATTTAAAGACACCTGAATGGGTGCGCCTAAAACCGCATCGTTTGGGTAAAGTGCAACCTATCATAAACGTTGAATCCATCTTGTTAACTAAGCGTGTACATGAGACTTTGACGAGCCTCGAAAGCCTCTTTTACTATCCTCATCAATGGGTTTTTAGGCATAAAGCAAAACTCAATAAATCGTCTATTTTGAGTATTGTCAAGGAAAATACCTTAAAAGGCAATTTGTCGCACCGTTTTTTTGAATATATTTTAAAAGAAGATTTTCACGATTGGACCTATGACCAGATTAAAATATGGGTGGACGAACACAGTAAAAAACTGTTGGCGAAAGAAGCCGCAACGCTGTTGATGTATGGTTTTGAACCCCAAAAATTGCAATTGATTAAACAAATTGAATATGCAATTTGGACTTTGATAGAGCATATCCGTCGGAATAAATGGATAGTTGAAGCGACTGAAAAAGAATTGGAAGGGCAGTTTTCCGAAACACCCATCAAAGGTAAAGCCGATGTCGTTTTACTGAGGGGAAGTGAGCGATGCATTTTGGATTTGAAATGGAGTGGACACAGCTATCGCGAACGTTTGATAAAAAATAGCGAGGATTTGCAATTGGTGATGTATGCCCGTATGCTCAATGATTCCGACGATTGGGCGCATACAGGCTACTTTATCATCGAAAATGCACGTCTTTTGGCTCGAAATACAGCTGCCTTTGCTGAAATTAAACCTTTGACGACCGATGATGCTTTTGTAATCAATGAGATTATTTGGCAAAAAATGCTGAAAACCTATACGTGGCGTTTGAATCAAGTGACAAAGGGTCATATTGAAATACGGACGACAAAAACGGCTCGTGAACTTGAAGAACATTATGGTATGGAACTTTTGGATGTGTTGGAAATGAAACAAGAGGAATCGCGTTTTGATGATTATGGTACGCTGATTGGGCTGGTTAAGTGATAAGTGATAAGTGATAAGTATAACAGCACTTATCACTTATCACTTATCACTTAATACTTTTCCACATCAGATAATCCTTTTGCGCATCATGACCTATTTGAAAAATATGCTCGCCGAAAGCCCCAAAACCACATTTTTCGTAATAACGTATGGCTTTTAGATTGAGTGACCACACGCCAAGCCAAAGGTAATGACTGTTTTTTTGACGAGCATAGTTCTCAATATATGCCATCAATTCAGCTGCAAATCCTTTGCCTTGATATTCTTTTTTTAAGTAAATGCGTTCTAATTCAGCCATTTCTAAGGATTCATAAGGTGTAAAATCGACGTAAAAATGTGGTCTGTCTGTGTGTGATGGTGATTTATTGGTATTGATTTTGAAATAACCCATCATATGATTGTCGTGTTCAACGAAATAAAAAAGAGACCCCTCTGTATGTAGTTCTTTTTCTAGCTGTTCGGGTGCGAAGGCTTGTTCAACGTACGCATAAAATGCCATTGGTTCGTTTTGCTCGGCAAATGAATCAATAAAAGTGGTGCAAGCTATTTCGACCAATTGGTATAAATCCTTAGGTTCAACGCGTCGGTAAGTCATGTGTATTTTGCCCAATAGTTTTGTTTTAAAACCCAAATGTAACAATAAAAAGGTATTTGTTATTTTTTTCTTACTGGCTTTTTCTGTCGAAAAGAGACTAAGTGTAAGAAATACAATCTAAATTTGCCACCAAAGTTCCATACTTTAAATTTGTCTATACAAACAAAATCAATTTTTGAATAAATATAAAATCTATACATTTAAGCATGAATAAAATCGAAACATGTATTTTCGACCTTGACGGTGTTATCTGTGATACCGCTAAATATCATTTTAAAGCTTGGCGGCGATTGGCAAATGAATTAGGATTTGACTTTACGGAAGATGACAATGAGAAATTGAAAGGTGTGAGCCGTATTGAATCGCTCAATTTAATACTCAAATGGGGTAGAATTGTTGAAAATGATGAAGAAGTCAAAGCGGGCTATGCAGAAAAAAAGAATAACTGGTATCTAGAATACATCCTACGCATGACGCCTGAAGAAATCCTACCTGGTGTCAAGAATTTCCTTGATGAATTGAAAAGAAAAGGCATACACATTGTTTTGGGGTCAGCTTCAAAGAATTCGAAGACGATTTTGGACCGCGTGGCATTAACAGATTATTTCGATGCCATCATTGATGGCAATTCGACCACCAAAAGTAAAC
Source organism: Saprospiraceae bacterium (assembly GCA_043744455.1). Taxonomy (GTDB): domain Bacteria; phylum Bacteroidota; class Bacteroidia; order Chitinophagales; family Saprospiraceae; genus JAAFJT01. The sequence continues at coordinate 6,701 of JAYTUQ010000198.1, forward strand.
CCGATCCCGAAGTTTTCTTGTTGGGCGCACAAGCCGTTGGCTCAAAACCAAAATGCTGTATTGTTTTTGAAGATGCCGAAAAAGGCGTTGAAGCAGCCCTTGCAGGTGGCTTTTATACCGTTGGCGTTGGGCATCCTGATGTTTTAGATGAAGCTCATATTGTGATTCCAGGGTTTGAATATATTGAATATGATGAGATTTTAGATGCCCTGCGGTCTTCTGTGGGGACTATGGCTTAGTGAAATACATCAAAAGTCAAATGATTTGCCGCTTTTTTGATTAAAAACAAGCAATTTTATTAATTTTGCTTTCTTTTTTCTTAAAAATAGAAATATGACACCTAATGAATTTCCATATATCAAAGCGATTCATGTGAATGATTGCTTTGCTTATCAAAATTTTGATATTGAGTTGCCACCGCTTAATGGTCAGCCGTTCAGTCATTTGATTTTGACAGGGAAAAATGGGTCGGGAAAGACGACGATACTGAGGGGGGTGGAAGAACATGTTGGTTTTCGATTATTAGGTATTGATAAGTATTCTTATCATAGTGGTTATTATGATGAGGATTCCCTCAAGGATTTAATACGACAAGGGCAAACCAGTTTAGAAATGCATAAATTAAAAAACCGCTTAATTTATAGCCAATCAGTTAATCTTTCTTTTACTAACAATAGCCAGATTATTCAATTCAAAGGCAAATCTATACTTTCAGCTTTTGCTGCGAATCGTCAGGAGGATATAGTAGATGTAGATATTCCTACGAAGGAGACAGTATTCTTTGAAACATTAGTTTCAAAAGGCAGTACAAAGTATTTCAGTCAGTATTTTAAACAATATTTAGTAAATAAAAAAGTGCAACAGGCTTTTTATCAACTCAATAAAGATGTTGAAGGGATTAAAATAACAGAATTATTTTTTGAAAAATTCACAAAATTACTCCAGCGTTTTTTTGAAGACAATGCTCTCTCTTTAATTTTTGAAGATAAAAACTATGAGTTTTATGTTATTTTAGAAGACAAAAGGCGCATAACATTCAACCAAATGTCTGATGGTTTTTCATCGTTCATTACTATTTTGGTTGATTTATTAATACGTGTGGACTTGATTTGTTCAGAAGTAAAAGATAACAATTATGAGCCTTGCGGCATTGTACTCTTGGATGAACCTGAATCACATCTACATATCAAAGCCCAATATGAAGTGTTGCCGATATTGACCGAGTTTTTCCCCAATGTCCAGTTTATTGTTGCAACACATTCACCTGCTGTAATTTCGAGTATAAAAAACACAACGATTTTTGATTTGACAAGTCAAAGTTCTGTTACAGATGAAGTTGTAGGCAGTAGTTTTTCTGAATTGATGGTGACGCATTTTGGTTTAGACAATGAATTTTCGCCGATTGCTGATGAAATAATTGATAATGTGGAGAAAGCAGTCAAAGAAACGAAAGAAGATAAGCCGCTTTTGAAGCAAAGATTGCAGGATATACTGATAGGTAATGAGCGTTACTTGTCGCCCACTTTACGGCTTGAATTGGAGTCTTTAATTCTGGAAAATAGCTAAACCAACTGTATGATTAATATTGAAAGACCCACACAAAGTCCTAAATCGTTGCAAACTCAAACGGTTAAGAACTATTTAGATAATGTTGCTGCAAGGAAAAACAATCCGACATTACCTAAACTTGATAAAATACCCGATTATCGGAATTCTGATTTAATTGAAGCCTTTGATGATTGTTTTTTCGCTAAATGTTACTTAACGGAAAAGAAATTTGTGAGTTCTTATGAAATGGATATTGAACACTTTTTACCTAAAAATGAATATCCAGAACTCAGATACGAATGGTCTAATTTATATCCTGCTGACCATGATGCCAATATGACTAAGCCACTTAACATACCCGCAGGAGGCTATCTCGACCCGTGTAATCCCAATGATGATGTTGAAAATGAGTTGTTTTATTGGTTGGATTTTGGCGGAAGAACCTGTCATTTTGAAGCGATAGATAAAGAAAATATCAAAGCCGTCAATACAGCACAACTTCTGCATAGAATTCATAATGGTCATGATGTAGTCTCTGAATTAAAAACTGGCGGACTTCGTAAGGCACTGATTGATAAGAGAGATGAAGTTAATAAAGCCATCATCAATTGGTTGAGTGCTAAGTCTAATGGCAATACTCATGAGGAATTTAAACAAGCAAGCCTTTTAAAAAGATTGTTATCTCGAACTGCTTCTTTTACAATGTTAATCCGATCTACTTCAGCTGTCAAACAACATATTCCACCAGATTTTTTAGATTAGCATTTGTTATGCAAGAATGTTAGTCTTCACTCAAAGTAAAGATTAGGTTTATTATAAACAATTAATTATCAATCAAATAAATTATATGAAAAATTATATTATCCATGATGAATGGAAAATCATCGAAGATACTTGGCGACCTGAATACAACGAAATTTCCGAATCCTTGTGTTCAATCGGCAACGGACGTATGGGGCAACGGGCTAACTTTGAAGAGGCTTATTCAGGCAAAACGCTTCAAGGCAGTTATGTTGCGGGCGTCTATTATCCCGACAAAACAAAGGTGGGTTGGTGGAAAAATGGCTATCCCGAATATTTTGCAAAAGTCTTAAATGCACCGTCATGGATAGGTATTGATGTGGAAATTGATGGTGAAACCCTTGATTTAGCCACTTGTGAAGTGACGTCATTTGAGCGTATTTTGAATATGAAACAAGGCGTTTTGACCCGTAAAGTAACAGCGAAAATGCCTTCGGGGAAAATTGTAAAACTCGATTCCACCCGTTTTTGCTCTATTGTTGATGATGAATGTGGCGCGATTCGGTATGCGATTACAGCAGTGAATTTCAAGGGAAAGTTGTCTGTTACCCCCTCAGTAAATGCCGATATTTCGAATAAAGATGCCAATTGGGACGATAAATTTTGGAAAGAAGTGACCAAAGTGGTCAAAAATGCACAAGCTTACGTGGTTGCTGAAACGAAAAAAACGGCGTTTCAAGTGGCAACAGGCATGAAGTTCAATATTTTTCACAAAGGCAAAGAGATAGATGATTTTGTCGCTTTTCGCCGCAAAAGAGATAAATACGCCGCTTGCACCGTTGACTTGGCTGTTACTGAGGGGTCGGAAGTGATTATTTATAAATATGCGTCGGTTTTATCTTCTGAAAACCATCCAACGGAGTCACTTTTGAAAAACTGTCAAGATGTTCTCAAAAATTTTGTAAAAAAAGGTTTTGACAAAGCTCTTGTAGAACAAGCCACCGCTTGGGAAGATAAATGGTCGAAATCGGACATCATCATTGAAGGCGATGTGTCGGCGCAACAAGGCATTCGTTTCAATATTTTTCAACTTAATCAGACCTATACAGGCGAAGACGAAAGGCTCAATATTGGACCTAAAGGCTTCACTGGTGAGAAATATGGCGGCTCCACCTATTGGGATACAGAAGCCTACTGCCTGCCTTTTTATTTGGTCAATGCAGACGAAAAAGTTGCACGTAACTTATTGATATACAGGTACAAACATTTGCAAAAAGCCATTGAAAATGCTGAAAAATTAGGCTTCACAAACGGGGCTGCTTTGTACCCGATGGTGACAATGAACGGTGAAGAGTGCCACAATGAGTGGGAAATTACCTTCGAGGAAATTCACCGCAACGGTGCTATTGCACACGCCATTTATGAATATATCAACTATACAGGTGACGTTAAATACTTATCTGAATATGGTTTAGAAGTGCTGATTGGCATTGCTCGTTTTTGGGCACAACGGGTTCATTGGTCAAAACAAAAAAATCAATACGTCATGTTTGGCGTAACGGGACCAAATGAGTATGAAAATAATATAAATAACAATTGGTACACGAGCTATATCGCTGTTTGGTGCTTGAAATATGCTGCAGAAAGTGTTGCGTGGGTGCGCGAAAATACCCCCCCTCAGTATCAAGCTATTTTGGAAAAGACACAGTTTGATGTCGGAACAGAAATGGCTAAATGGGCTAATATTGAAGCCAAAATGTTTTTACCTGAAAGTAAAGAATTGGGCATTTTTCTACAGCAAGAGGATTTCCTTGATAAAGACTTGATGAATGTCGTTGATTTACGTCCTGAACACCGCCCTTTGAATCAAAAATGGTCGTGGGATAGGATTTTGCGAAGTTGTTTCATCAAACAAGCAGATGTTTTGCAAGGCTTATATTTCTTTGAAGACGATTTTGATTTGGCAACTATCAAGCGCAATTTTGATTTTTATGAACCCATGACGGTGCATGAATCGTCATTATCGCCTTGTGTTCACGTCATTTTGGCTTGTAAAATTGGCAATTATTCAAAAGCGATGGAAATGTATTGGCGGACAAGTCGTCTTGATTTGGATGACTACAACAACGATACAGAAGACGGTTTGCACATCACCTCTATGGCGGGTACGTGGATGTCGGTTGTTCAAGGCTTCGGCGGTATGCGGGTGAAAAATGGGCAAGTTCATTTTAACCCCTACTTGCCCGAACAATGGCAATCTATTGCCTTTAAGGTGCGTTTTAGAGGCACTATTATGGAGGTGAAAGTGACTAAAACAGGTGTAGAAGTCATAAATTTGAGCGATAAAGCGATTGAAGTTGTGATTAATGATAAACTACAGGTTATAGAAAAGGCGTTATAATTCTGCAAAGTCGTTGAAGTTTTAAACTTCGACGACTTTAACAGCGCTGCCGAAGTGGCAAAATTGGTAAACGTGCACGTCTCAGAAGCGTGTGCCGCAAGGCTTGTGGGTTCGACTCCCATCTTCGGTACTTTGTTGAAAATCAAAGAGTTGTGAATGGTTTGTTCACAACTCTTTTTGCTTTACATCATTAAAAAAGGCTTGAATGACTATTTATCATTCATCCGCGCATCATTCTTACTTTGTTGCTCTTCTTGAATCTGTTTAATATCTTCAATATTTTCAAATATATTCCAAACTATAACAGGTTGTTCACCATTCCATTCGATACATAAAAAAGAACAATCATAAAAAGTAGTTGACCCTTTTGAAGTAAACTCAACCCGTGGAATAAAAATTTCAGGCGTATCAAGCTCCAATTCAACTAAAACTGGAAAAATACTCTCTATAAACGGTGACCATTCCGTTACAGGGCGATGCCGTTGTGGAAAGGTTGAAAAAATAGTATCCGTACTTTCAACAATGAAGCCATGCCTATCAATCAAAATTTGCTGATGGACTATTTTTTTTGTTTGTGTATCTTCTTGATTTACTGTGTTTTGCATTACCAATGATTTGCTATTAATTTTTTGGCAAGTCCGTAGAACATATCTTCGACGTTCTCACCCGTTTTAGCACTTGTTGTAAAGTCCCATTTATGAATAATATTCTGTTTGATGTTTTCTAATTGTTCTTCTGTCACCAAATCCACTTTATTCGCGATAATCATAAGCGAACTCTCGGGCAATAAATCACTTAGATATTGAATATCCGCTGTTATATTGTCAAACGTGGTGGGGCGGCTCAAATCTATAATATAGATAATGCCACTGGCACCTAAAAAATAAGACGCGGGCACTTTATCCTGCGAAATCTCCCCCGCAATGTCCCATAAAAGCATAGAAACGACTTCATCATCTACCGAAATGTCTTTTTTATTGACTTTCACACCAATGGTCGTCATGTATTTGTCGCTGAACTGTTGGTAGATAAAACGATTGAAAAGGGAGGTTTTTCCAACCCCAAAACTACCTGTCAATATGACTTTTTTACTTATCATTGTGTTGGATTCTCTTTTATTTTGATTTTTTGTAACCGCTCTCTTTGTGGCACAATAAAATGATTGTCAAGGGATTGTGATATTTTTTCTTGAATCTCGGAATTAAATTCTGTACTTCTTAATAGGTCATTTTCTTGAATAAAATCTATAATTTGATTCCTTAATTGCCCCCCCTCAGTATTTGACATCGAGCCACTTATGGCGACTGCAAAATAATGGGACGGCATGTTTTCAATGATGATTTTATACGTACCGTATTGAATCATTTCCAAATCCTCATTGTCGCGTTCAAAAGCATCTTCAACAAAACTTTTTATGGCTGTCAACATACCCGCAACCACATCGCGATTTACGGAGGGGTACAACGCAGCACTGCCATAAAGTAAACCTGAATCTCGTTGAATGATAAATATTTCTTCAATAACAGGTTCATCTAAACTTGATAACAGTGATTCAGCGTTATCTAATCCAAATATTTTGTTCCGAATCCACCACAGCGCGCCTTGTTTTGAAAACAAAGAATCTATACGTGTATTGATACTGTCTTTCATTTCTTGAAATTGAAAGGCAATATACTTATTAATCATTTTGCCCATAACAGGATAAATGACATCTAAAATTTCAGTTTGACTCGTTTTCAATTTCTGTTCAACCATACGATTGACAATTTTGGCGTATTCTTTTGGGAAATTTTGCCTTAAAAACATCATATGATCTTCTACAATGGGATTGATTTTTTCAGCCAATAACTGTTTTTCGTTGAGGGTACGTTGCAATTCTTCGAGGGCAGAACGGTCTTCTCGCAACAAAATCTCTTTCAGTTGCGTCATCAATACAGTGTCGTCTTGTGTGTGTAGTTCTGATTGACCGTTCATTATAGTTATTCTTTCAATTTTTTACTCAATTCGACGAGTAAATCAGCCAAACCTGCTTTGTCGTTTTTACTCATACTGTTCATTTGAGTATTGATTTTTTCGACATTTTGGATTAATAACTGCTCTAAGCGGTCAAATCGAGCGTTCATATCGCTTTCAAGTGCTTCAAAGCGCGCTTTAGTAGCATCTTCATTTTTTTGAATATGCGCCAAAGTCTCTTCGTTTAGTTTTTTTATGAGCGCATGAGTTGTTTCCTCATTTTTTTGAATGAGTGTACTTGTATCAGTGAATTTTTGCTCATATTCAATGACTTTTGGACCCATAATGATTTCGCGCAACAAACTCATGTCGCCGAACATACCCATTGCCCCACTGTTATGTTCGGGAGCCGCTTGGGTGGTTGTGTTGTTATTATCTTTAGACATGCGGAAATAAGGCTTTACACAAGATGATGGAAAAGGTTTTTTATGAAAAATGTAGGATTGTTTTAAAAAATAAATTTAAGATGGCAAATTACGCCCTATTTTTGGAGAATCAGTCAGTCAAAGCCAAAAAATTAATCGGGAATTTGATATAAAAATAGCAATTTTTTCAATGTATAACAATTCAATCGTTTTTTTTTCACCTAAATTAACCAATCGTTTGGTCTATGTTGCAGAACTTGTTTTTCAAGATTTGTTGGGCTTGTCTATTGTTTTTACTCAAAATGAAAATGACTATCTCCATAGTACATTACCTAAACTCATGTATGGAGAAAATCGCCTTGAGCACATCATGCGTCAAGAAACTCTGCGCAACAGTAATTTTAACGAAAAACCTTTAAAACACCTTTTTTTCAAGCAAAATCAAACAATAATGCTTGAAAACGGGCTTTCAAATAAACATGTAGACGCTGATTTTTCTTTTTTGCTTCATACTTCACCTTTTGATTTCGATGTTTTGGCAACGATATTTTTATTGGTTTCACGTTACGAAGAATACGTCGTTGACCCTTCACATTTGGACCACCACAATCGTTTTCCTGCAAAAATCAGTATTGCCCAAAAGTATGATTTTTTACAAAAACCTCTTGTCAATCAATGGGTTATAGCCATACATAAACGGTTAAAAGAACTTTTCCCCGAACTTGAAACGACTTTACCGACTTACCATTTCCAACCTTCTTTTGATATTGATATGCCATGGAAATACAAAAACAAAGGACTTTTAAGGACATTAGGCGGCTTTGCAAAAGATATGATGCATCTGAATATTGGAGAATTAAAAAATAGGGCAAATATACTGAGGGGGGTAAAAAATGACCCAGATTACACATTTGACTATATTTTTGAATGCCATAAACAGCATGACTTGCAACCTATTTTCTTTTTTCTTCTAGGCGACCACTCCAAATTTGACAAAAATCCAGATGTTCAAAATAAGGCTTTTCAAGCACTTATTGGCTTCATTTCTTCAAACTATAAAGTGGGTTTGCATCCTTCATATCAATCGAATATGCATATGGGTATTTTAAAAAAAGAAAAAGAAAGATTTGAAGATTTAACAAACACCCCCCTCAGTATGAGCCGTCAACATTTCCTCAAATTGCGTTTTCCTGATACTTATCATAACCTTTTGTCAATAGGTGTAAAACATGACTTTTCAATGGGTTATGCAGATAATATCGGTTTTAGAGCAAGTATCGCTACGCCTTTTAGGTGGTTCGATTTGTCAAAAAATGAAGGAACAGATTTGTGGCTTCACCCTTTTCAAGTCATGGATGTCACCTTGCGGGACTATCTTAAATGGACACCTGATGAAGCTGTTGCGCGTGTTCTTTCATTAATAAAAGAAACGAAATCTGTAGGCGGTACTTTCATGACCCTTTGGCACAATGCCAGTTTTTCAGAAACGGCAGGGTGGGAGCAATGGCGAGAAGTATATAAAAAAATAGCCCTAAACAATGTTTAGAGCCATTAAAATTGTGTGTTAAACCATATTTCTCAAACTAACCTATTATCATACTTTGTCAATATCTATATGACGGCTTTCGCCTTTTGCCCAGTCATTGAAAGGTGCACGAATGTAAATACGCCCATTTTCAAAACTTGCAGAGATGCGATCAATATCAATTTCTGGTGACAAAGGCAAATTGATTAGAAAAAAAGGTAATTGCATTTCACCTTCTAAGGTATCAATCATATAGTAAACCATAAACCTTTGGTTTGCAGTTTGAATTTGAATTTTATCTATATCTACACTGGGCGCATTCAGAACTAATTTATAGCCATTTGATTCACGCCAGGCTTGCGCATTTGATTTCACCATGCCACCGTTGACGGTATTGGTAAAGTCAATTTGTGCCAATAATTCTTTGGGTATTGAAAAACCGAGTTTCATATTTATATTGATTTTGAAGTTTCGAAAATTTGTTGCGTTTTTACTAAATCTTTAATTATTCAACATCAAATAGAGTCATAATGTTGATACCATAATGGCAATTTAGATACCATTAAGAATTTCAGTCATAATGGCAGTTTTTGTACATGTTTAACTGCCATATTGACAGATACCAAAACAGCGAAAGCATCATTATTGACGCTTTCGCTGTTTTGTATGAAATCTTCCTTCAAAACGGGTATTATGTAGGCTTATAATTTTCGATTACACGCCTAACAGAGCCGTGCTTATTTAGTAAAGTTGAGGCAGTTGTCAAATCCACACCCAATTCAAACATGATCATTCGAGCGCCTCTGTGGACAAGTTTTTCGTTCGTTAATTGCATATCTACCATGCGATTACCTTTGACACGCCCCATTTTTATCATTAATGCTGTTGAAATCATATTGAGAACGAGTTTTGTCGCCGTCCCCGATTTCATACGAGTTGAGCCTGTAACAAATTCAGCACCCACAACGACTTCAATCGGGAACGCCGATTCTGCGGCAACGGGCGAGCCTGCATTGCAGACGATGCAGCCCGTCAGCAACCCCTCAGTATTTGCCTTGCGTAAACCGCCAATAACATAAGGTGTTCTGCCCGATGCAGCTATGCCTACGAGGATATCATCGGCATCTGGATTGTAGAGTTTTAGGTCTTTCCAAGCCTGCTCTTCGTCATCTTCAGCAAATTCGACGGCATTGCGTATTGCATGGTCACCTCCAGCTATCGTCCCAATGACCCAATCGGTGGGTGCGCCATAAGTAGGCGGAATCTCCGATGCATCAAGGATACCCAAACGCCCACTCGTGCCCGCACCGATATAAAAAAGTCGCCCACCTTCACGCATACGCTCATAAGCGGCTGTGACAAATGCTTCAACTTGGGGCAAAGCGGCTGCTACGACGTAAGGAACTTTTTTGTCTTCCTCATTCATCCCTTTCAACATTTCGTAAACGGACATTTTATCGAGATTTTCGTAAAGCGAAGGCGCTTCAGTTGTTTGAATAAAAGATTCTTGTCCCATAATGTTGTTGATAAAGTTTATAGTTCTTTGACAATTTTTATGGCGTTTAACGAAAGGAGTAGGGCATTTTTAAAATTTCCCTATTCTAAGTACCCCTTAGTATAAGTATTACAAAAATTATCAGAGAATTAAGTTTTTTATATTATTAGATGCTTCGTTATGCTTGATTTTTATAAGGAATTTCGACAATTGGAATTTGAATTTCGACCCGTGTGCCTATCGGTTTTTTACTGAGGGGGTCGATTAAGTCAATTGTTTTGACGAAAAACGCATTTTTTTTGGAGGCATGAAGAATCTCTAAACGTTTTTCGGTGATACTTGTACCTCTCGACTTATGTTTTAAATAATAGTCATCCAAGGCTTGAATTTCTCTTGCCCGTGTGCGACCCACCCCATTGTCTTCAATGATGCACAAAATGGCTGTATCATCAACGAGTTTAAACTCAATTTTTATCAATCCGCTTTTTTGGGGTCTGATACCGTGTTCTATGGCATTTTCGATATACGGTTGGACAATCATAGTTGGAACGCCCGTAATGTCTTCTTCAATATCTTCGTCCACATGAAGAGTATATGCTAAGCGGTTTTCAAATCTAAGTTGTTGATTAATAAGAAGATAGTCTTCTAAAAACTCAATTTCGTTTTCCAAAGAAATAACTTCTAATTCTGAATATTCAAGACTTGAACGCATCAATTTGGCAAATCGAGCCAAGCATTTACCGGCAAATTCACGGTCATTGTTGTTGATATAATATTGGATAGAGTTGAGTGCATTGAACATAAAATGTGGATTCATCTGGGCGCGCAATGCTTTCAGTTGCAAGCCTGTTGCTTGTAGGCGCAATAACTCGGCTTCTTTACGGCGGCGTTCTGCTTCGTATTTAAATTCAAGCTCATCAATTTTGAGTTTATTGGTGTCTTCATAATACTTTTTAACCAATTGGTTGTGGAGGACTTCATAGTCGTAAGCATCTCTGAAATCACCTCTATCGGCATACATATCGGCAATATCACGACAAATAATGGCTTGTTGTTTTGTGTCCTTTGCCAATTTAGCCAATTCCAAGGCTTCTACAAGACGTTTTTCAGCTCTTTTTGATTTGCCAATAGCATCAAAAAGCAAACCTTTCCATCTGGACAAAATGGATAGATTTTCGTAATCATCAGATTTTCGTTTATATATGATTTCTGCTCGATTGTACAGATTTAAAGCCTCATCGTAACGACCACCCAGATAGTAACAAAAGCCCAAATTAGCGGTCGCATGGGCGCGTGCAGAAAGGCTTATATCATCTTTGATGCGGTCAGCTTTTAAGAAAAACTCTTCCGCATTGTCGTAATCATCGAGTGCCATATAGGCTTTGCCAACGTTGACATAATGCCAAGCCAAACGACTTTTGATACCTGCTTTTTCACACATTTCGACGACACGACGATAGGCTTTAACGCAACGTTTTCTGTCACCCGTTTTTTCAAAAATCAATCCTAAGCCTGAATAAACAAGTGTTTGAAAGTATAAGTCCTTGATTTGCAATTTTTTAGGGTCAATATCTGAAAACATTTTTTCAGCTTGAAAAAGTAATTCAGTGGCTTTGTCATAGTCGGTGTAATGCAACCAAACTATGCCTTCACGACAGATTAAACGAGCGGATAAAATCTTATCAGGAAAAGCAACAAGATGGCGTTGTGCTTTTTCAATAACGTCCATTGCTTTTTCTATCTCATTAAGATTGATAAGTGTTCCCGCGTAGTCAATGTAGACTTCAACTTGTTGGCTGACATTGCCTTCGTTTTCAACGATTTCTAAGGCTTGTTGAAAATGGATTTCAGATAGTTTGTAGTTGTAAAATTGATTTTCAACTATGGCTGTATTGAGATGAAACGTCAACATCATATCGGGATGTTGATGTTTTTGTAGCATTGTGTGCAGTTCAGCAAGCAGTTTTTGGGCTTCGCGGATATTCGTGAAGGTATAAAATTCAGAAAGTTCGCTCAGGGCAAACATTTTATTGTCATCGTCTTCAATATGGTTGAGGCGATTTTCCAATTCTTTGATACGAGATGCTACTAAAGCGGTAGAGGACATGCTCAAGAATATTTTGTTTTAAGACAAATACGGAGGGGATTTACCGAAAATTTAGACTCAAAATTAAGAAATTTAATAACTTAAATTATTTATTCTTTAAAAAAGAATAGGGAGACAATGCATTAGCCTGTCTCCCGTTTTTTGAGTTTTGCAACACGTCAATTCTTTGCTCTACACTTCATAGTGGAACGATGGTTCAAACGGCATTGTTGCTGAAAAATTATTGTGGAACGATACCACCACAGTGGTTGTTCCATTTATCTTTTTCCAATGCTTTGCCCCCTGTAACTGTCAGGGACTGTTGATTTGTTAGCTCCTGCAATTCCTTTTTAAGATCTTGCAGACTTTTTGAACCATGATTGATGTTGCCTCCTTTTTTGTCTTCCATCATAGTACCAGATTTTGTAAAATTCGTATATTGTAAGTTATGGTCTTCGCTCAATAAGGACTTAAATTTATTCATGGGTGGTGATCGAACATTTTGGTGGATAAAAATAGGATTATTTCCGCTAATAAAAAAATTACAAAAGGACTAAATTTTTGATTTAAAACATAACTATTAAAATTATGCCTAAATATGTGAAAATCAGTGTTGTAAAAATTAATGAATACAAACAATTGTTTGAACTGTTTGAACATAAAAATCAACTTTCGGAAATGCCTGTTTTTTGTTACCTAAAATTTACGATGAGACATAATATATAGTTTCAATAACTTATATTTTTTTTATAAAAAAAGTATTCATAAATAGCTAAGTATCTGATTATCAATTTTTTAATAAATTTTATTTATTTATAATTCCTGTATCTCAACCTGTAATCGTTTCATTAATTCCATAAACTGCGGGCGACGACGACGCGATACGTCAATTTTTGCACCATCATCCATGATGACTAAGCTATCTCCTTTGATGAATTTATTCATAAAATTCAGATTGATTAAATGCCTTTTATGAACTCGAAAAAAATTCACACCTGATAAAAGCTCTTCATACGATTTGATGGTTTTTGCCACAGTCATTTTCTCGCCTGTTTTTGTGTAAATATGTGTGTAATTATCTTCAGCTTCAAGACGCATAATGTCTTTGATATTAATAAAATAGAATCCGTCTATGGCTGAAATACTCATTTTACCAAATGCATTTGGGTTCGCGTAATGCCCCTTAGTTACCTCCAATCGTTCTTTTATTTTGTTAGATTTACCCGCTCTCACTCTCGATACAGCGGCTTGTAGTTCGTCGGGGTCTATGGGTTTGACGATGTAGCCAATTGAGCCATAATCGCAGGCTTTTATTGCAAAATCTTTGTATGCTGTAACAAATATAATGTCAAAATTGATGTCTTCCACTTGATTTAAAACTTGAAAAACCAAACCATCAGGTAAGCTAATGTCCAAAAAAGCAACATCAGGCATAATCGTTGTGGTATTAAACATCTTCACCGCTCCTTCAACGTCTTCGGCAGTGGCAACTATTTCTATGTGTTCACAATATTTTGCAAGTAGATTTTGAAGATTTTTCATCCCGCTTAGTTCGTCTTCGACGATGACTGCTCTCATAGCTTATAAATTTGTGTAAGTTTCAAAAATAATGATTAAGGACAAAGATATTATTTTGATTCATCTTGTTCTACACTTATTTATTTTTTTTTATTTGTCAGACCAATAGTTCATACAATCGAGGGTTATCATTTAAAGTTTGAAACCGAATATTATGCTCAATCATTCGGTTTATCAAACCTTCATATTCACTTTTTTCTTTCAGTTCGATTCCTACAACCGCTGGACCTGTTTCTCTATTTTGTTTTTTGATATATTGAAAATGGGTAATGTCGTTACTTGGATTCAGTACTTGATTCAAAAACTCCCTCAAAGCACCCGCACGTTGTGGAAAATCAATGATAAAATAATGCTTTAATCCTTCATACAACATACTCCGTTCTTTTATTTCTTCCATTCGTGTTATGTCATTGTTACCTCCGCTGATGATACACACGACATTCTTACCTTTTATTTTATCCTTATAGAAATCAAGTGCAGCTATCGTTATAGCCCCTGCTGGTTCCGCCACAATGGCTTCTTCGTTATAAAGTTCCAATATCGTCGTACAAACTTTTCCTTCAGGTACCAATATAATGTCGTCAAGCACTTTTTGAGCAATTAAAAAAGTCGTTTCGCCTACTTTTTTCACCGCAGCACCGTCCACAAAGGTATCAATATGGTCTAAGGCTACCACTTTTCCTTGTTTGATACTCTCGTACATAGCGGGTGCGCCCAATGGTTCGACGCCAATAATTTTGGTTTTGGGTGAAATTTGCTTGAAATAACTGCCCAAGCCCGCCACCAAACCACCGCCACCAATTGCCACGAAGACATAATCAATGGGCAAATCACAATCTTCAATAATTTCCAAACCCACAGTTGCTTGTCCTTCAATCACAAACTCATTATCAAAAGGGTGAATAAACGTTTTGTCATACCCCTCAGTATATTCTTTCGCAGCTTGGTAACTGGCATCATACGTATCGCCTATCAGTACCACTTCGACATTTTCACGTCCAAAAAACTTCACTTTTGATACTTTTTGTTTGGGCGTTACTGAAGGCATAAAAATCGTTCCTTTCACATTCAGTAATTTACACGCCAACGCCACACCTTGCGCATGATTGCCTGCACTGGCACACACGATGCCTTTACCCAACGCTTCTTGACTCAACGTACACATTTTGTTGTATGCGCCACGAATTTTATAAGAGCGGACAACTTGTAAGTCTTCTCTTTTAAAATACATATTACACCCATACTTTTCCGACCAATTGAGGTTCGACATCAAAGGCGTACGTATTGCAATATTTTTCAATCGGACTTTTGCTTTGTAAATATTTTCAATGCTAATTAGCGGTGTGTTATTGGTTTTACTTGACATATTTTTTGTTTAAACGAAAGGCAAATAATTTCCTAAAAAGGATAAAAGCACCCCCCTCAGTATTTTTTAAAAAAGATGCTTTAAAACCCCAAATTTATAAAAAATGAACGAACGGCTTTGAACTTTCGAAAAGTTTTAATTTCAGGGAATGACTGTAAAATTATTGAACAAAAAAAAAACCCGCAATGTTTGCCATTGCGGGTCTCACCCAATTGTTTAACCGATTTAAAATTCTTTATTTTACGTTTATTGTTAATGTCAAATTCTTAGGGTCAAAAGTGTATTTACCCAATCTTTCAATAGCACTTTGTCCTAATAATACAGGCGCATCGTCTCCAAGTACAACTGTTGCTTTAACATTTTTAAGTATTAATCCTTCAATATTTATTTCTCTAAGATTGATTACTAGTCCTACTGATATATCACCATTTGCATTTTGAAATTTTTCAATATCTAAAAAATCTTCTTTTTTTAACTGCCCATGTTTTAACATTTGAGTCGCTTCTGTTTTACTAATTGTTACTGAAGATGCCCCAGAATCAAAATACATTCTCAAAGGTACATCGTTAAGTTTAACATTAGGTAATATGTATATACCACCTTCTTTTTCAAGTTTAAATACCCTCTCAGAGGAAGTGTTTGAAGAAGACTTTGTAATATTTGACTTTGGTACTGGAAGAGAATTAGTATCATTAAAATAAGAGGAGTCATTTTTACCGCCATCGTCGACCTTTTGGAGACGTTCTTTGAATTCATTCGCTGATTTCAAGTCATTTTTACGCGCAAAGATTTCTTTCAAAGCGATGAGCGTATTGCGGTCGTTGGCATTCAAAGCTTCTGCTTTTTGGAAATAAGGCAAAGCTTTGTCAAATTCAGCCAACATCTGTTTCTGTGCTTCATCATATTTTTTTTGACCTTCTTTGCTAAAATCACTTTCCAATTTCTTCATTTCTTTGCTATAAACAGCCGCTTTATTGTAGAAAGAAGCACCGATTGAGTAAATCGCATCAACGTTTTTAGCATCTAATTCAAGCGTTTTGTTGTAGTATTCCAATGCTTCTGTGGTATAAGCTATTCGCTTCGTCTCGTCTTTTTCAGCAGTTGCCAAATTATCTAAAACGTTGCCTAAAGTGAAATAAAGCGTTACGTTTTTCGGTTCTTTTTTGATAGCTTCTTTCAATTCATTGACTAAAATTTCCAATTTACCATCTTTCAAGAAATGGTTAATTTTGGTAAACAAAATTTGCGTGTCTTCTGGATATTTTTTTGAACCTTCTTCAAGATATTTCATAGCCTGTTCTCTATCTTTATCAACAGTCGCTTTGTACATCGCAGAATAGATAAATGATGTATCTGTTTTACCCTCAATCATCTTCTTGTAATAAGGCATAGCATCTTGTTCCATATCAGAATAAGTTGAAAGCAATGCCACGAGGTACAATTGTTTATTATAATCTTCTTTTTTGTCCATTGTGCTTTTTGAGCCATTGGCTGTCAAAACTTCGTGGATGTCTAAAACAGATTTAAAACTGTTATATGCACCAATATAATCTTTAGAATCTGTCAAATCAGAACCATAACCATTGACATTAGATTGTGCTTCGCTCAATGAAGCTAAAATATCTTTCATCAACTTTTTGTCTTCCGTAGCTTTTGCAGAAGCCATTAATGCTGTGGAAGCCATCAAACCAGATTTTTTAAATTCTGTTTTGTATTGCTTACCCAACAACTGCATTTTTGAACGCTCCAAATTGTCAATCGAAGCCAATTCGTTGTAAAACTTACCTTGCCACATCAATGCCTCTGCATTTGTTTTGTTTTCAGATGCTTGCATCATAGCAGCAACGGCATCTTCAGCGTCTTTAATTTTTTCCTTTTTACCACTAATGTTTTTAACTGCCTTTTTGGCTTTGGAAATCAAATCTGCTGGAGATTGTGCGGTTGTCGTACCAATAAATAATGTGAGTGCTAGTAATCCCAATATTACTTTCTTCATGCTTGTTTAGATTTTTATTGTTTTTAAAAATGTATATTTTTTTTACTCACCAAATTTGACGTAAAAAAATACTTAGGTTAGTTACTGAAGTGTTAATCTTTTTAAAAATTTTTACAAAGGTAAAAAACGAAACGCAACATTTTATTCCGATACATTCCTTTTTTGTGAAAAATCAACCCCCTCAGTATGAAAGGCATATTTTATGATGTTCATCGTTGATTCTGTAAACCAAGATTCTATTATTGAACTTAATATTCTGGTTGGCAGACATTTTCCCGAAAAAATAAATTAAGAAAACAATGAGGTTTGTTTTTGAAGATTAAATTCCTAAAAATCAATGCGTTACACTCGCTTAATTTGTGAAATTCGTGTCGCGAAGCAATATATGTTTCACATAAAAAAGACAACCCTGAATGATAGGATTGCCTTTTTTATGCTTCAATTATAATAACTGGGTTTTACAATTATTTCGTCGGTACTTTCGACGCAACGACATTCACATCAACCAAAAAGTCATTATCAATGGCTTTGTCACCCAAATTATCGAAGAAACTGCCAGAACCATATTTCAAACCAAATTTTGTACGGTCAATTTTGAAACTGGCGATTGTCTTAACTTCTGTTGCACTTGTCGTAATGGTTGCAGGGAAATTCACTTCGCTTGTGACACCTTTAATCATCAAATCGGCTTTAACATCGAAATTGTTACCGCCTTTTGGTGTAACTGATTTCAAAGTTAAAGTTGATTTAGGGTTTTTGTCAACACTGAAAAAATCATCTGATTTCAAGTGACCGACTAATTTTTGACCCCATTCACCTTGTGTGTCTTGGCAATCAATAGAAGTCATGTCCACATTGAAAGTGCCACCTTTGACTTGGTTTTTTTCAACTGAAAGCGTACCGTCAGAGAACTTTACATAACCCCAATGTGAACCTGTTACTTTTTTTCCTGTCCACTTAAAGGTACTTTTTGAAGCGTCAACTTTAAAAATAGTTGGTTTCAAAAGCGTTGCTGAACTCAATGCTAATACCGCAAAAGCAGCGAAAATGAATACTTTTTTCATCTTTTTAATAAGATTTGATTTGAAAATAAATGTTTAATAATAAATCTGATACAAAAATATCTGATTGTGTGTATAGACATACAATTTCTAAACGTCTTTTTTTTTAAAAAATTATTTGTCTTAATAATTTTGGTTCTTTGAATATTTTTGTGGCGTTTGATAGGCCAATGAATAAAATAAACGAATCGGTTATTGACCGATAACACCCCACAGTATAATCGGTGGGGTTCAGGTATAGTAGACGGAAATGGAATAGGTTTTTATTTTTTTTTTGCAAAAAAAAAATGGCTCTTTGACAATTTTAGCGGTAATTTTGTAAAATGGAAAAAGAGCTATATGAACAAATGATAAATCTCCTTCATCTAAAAGTAGATAG
>JAYTUQ010000199.1:0-25250 GCA_043744455.1 Saprospiraceae bacterium
TCAATTAGGGCGTATTGCAGCATGATTGATTGAGAAACAGGGAAAAATTAAACCGCTTTATAACAAATTGTACCCACTGTTTTTAACGAACTATTGTGAATACTTTTATAGCAAAAATTGCATGAGGATAAGAACCCTATAATTCTTTGAACATTTTAAGACAAACCGAAAGATGAAGCATACTTACTTCTTCATCCTTGTAATGATGTTTTTAACAACTGATGTTGCTGCCCAAGTAACACTTGTTGCTCCGACTAAAATGGTGAAGTCGGGTGACTCTGTTGTAGTGGAATTACGTGCCAAAACACGAGATACCCTCTCGACTTTACAGTTCACCATATCTTGGAATCCCGCTATTTTGAGTTTCGGAAGAGTCGACACTTTAGGTGGTTTTCCGCCCAGTGCTATCAGTGAGGAATTTGGTTTTTCAAATATTTCGCAAGGGAAATTAACTTTTGTGTGGATATCTTCTAATAATAGTGGTTTAAAGATATCAGATAGTTTAGAGATTTTTAAGATAGTATTTAAAGCTGTCGGAGCAAATGGAACAAATAGTCCCCTTCAATATGTGACTTCACCTACTCAAATAAAAGCAAGTAATGCACAATTGGCTAGCATAGTTGTAACAACTCAAGAGGGTAATATAAAATTGGGGACAACGGCAACGTTTGAAAAAAAAGACGCAAATGTCCTCCTATCAGGTATTCAATTAATGCAAAATAAGCCAAACCCATTTCATAATCAAACGATTATTCCCTTTGCAATACATGAATCAGGGGATATAATTTTAGCTATTCATGATTTCAAGGGTCAAAAAGTATTTGAAAAAAAAGGCTTTTATAATGCAGGGGAGCATGAATATGTATTGGATACTGAGGGGGTACTTACAAGTGGTTATTATATTTATAGTATCCGAACACGACAAGCATATGAGAGCAAAGTGTTCATGAAAAATTGATATTTCGTTTTTGATTAAAGATAATTATGTGTTTCGAAAGATTTTCATAAGAAAAGCTTTTCTATAGACCTGAATCTTTGAAGAGCATTTTATAAACCATTGATTTTTAGTACATTAGAACAGATTATTAAATTTGTTCTACTAAAAATTTATTTTCTAACTTTCCCAAACTCCAACTCTATGGCAAGAAGAGTCTTTACAAAAATTGTCTTCGCGCTTGGGTTGCTTTGTTTCATCTCGCAAGGCGTGGTGAATGCCCAACAAGTAACTTTTGCAATTTCGCCGAGTAGCTTAAATCCGACGCCGGCGGTCGGTGACACTGTTTCATTATTAGTATCCGTAACGAATTTCACGAATATTGTGAGTTTTCAGTATGCTATGGAATGGGATCCGCTTCTTTTCTCCTACGTTTCTTTAGACAATGTCAATATCGTTGACCCGTCCAACTTTGGTTCAAATGCTTTTGGCGGCAATACGGTGCTTGTTGGCTGGAATTCAACAGGGGGAGCAGCACGTACCTTACCCAGTGGACAGAATATTTACCGTTTGCGGTTGAAAGTTAAGGCTGCATCAACTAATTATTGGGTAAAATTTTCCTCAACGAACACATCTATTGAAGTTGTCCAATATCCTTCTACGATTGTGACGCCCGCATTTGGAAATCTTGGAAATCCTCCTGGTTCGACAACAACGCCTGTGACGGTACAAGCCACCAGTTCGCAAACCGTACCAGCACAATCAAAGGTATGTGTCGATGTAACAGCCAAAGATTTTACAAATATCAATTCAGCCCAATGGGTTACGAAATGGAATCCTGCCGTTCTGCGGTTTGATTCTATTTCAGTTATGAACAGTACCATCGGTTTTACGCCGGGTAACTTCAATTCCACTCAAGCAAGCGGGCGTTTGGCTCTTAATTGGGCAGCGGCAAGCGGCACATCAAAAACCATAACCAATGGCAGTGTACTTTATAGAGTTTGCTACACAGCCATAGGGGCGAACGGTACAAGTTCGACCGTGACTTTTGATAGTGCTCAGATTTATCAAGTTGTCGCAGGCAATTCAGAGCGGGTGTCGATGAATGGCATAAGCGGTACAGTGAATATCAGTGCAGGACAACAAAATCCTGATTTTCTCATCACGGCATCCAATCATGTCGTTAATCAAAACGATGAAGTCTGTGTTCGAATAAAAGTTGCCAATTTTAATAGAATTGCTACCATGACTTATGCGATTTTCTTTGATTCAACGAAAATGACATTATTAAAAGCGTATTTGTCACATCCGAGCATGGGTATAGATACTTTGCAAGGACCTGGTACATTTAGTAATAACTATAATAATAATCCATCAGGTACGATTCGATTTTTATGGACTGACCCCGCAGCTGTAGGCCTTACTTTGCCCGATAGTACCGTTATTATGCAGTTGTGTTTCAAATACACCGCTGGAGCAGGTACTACAGGACTCATTCGTTTTGGTGCTTATGGATCAAAACAATCCATCAAAGATGGGGATTTTAATACTGTTCCTACTGTGTTCAGACAAGGCAGCATCAGCGTTGCAGCAAGTACGGGTACGCCTATTAGTTTGACCTCAAGCATTAAAAACATAACTTGCCCAGCGGGCACTGATGGTGGCGTTACATTGACGCTTTCTGGGGGTATAGGCACGTATACTTACCAATGGAGCAACAATGCAACAACAAAAGACATTTCGAATATTGCCGCGGGTATATATAAGGTGACTATTACAAGTGGAACATTCACTAAAATTGACAGTTTTACATTAACTGCTCCTATAGCATTTAGTACGTCAAGTCAATTAACAAGTGCCACCTGTAAAGGACAGTCAACGGGTGCCATCTCCTTAACAGTTGCAGGAGGGACCCCTCAGTATACTTACCTCTGGAGCAATGCAGCGACATCTCAAAACCTGACAAACGTAGCAGCAGGAGCATATTCAGTAACTATTACGGACTCTAAGGGTTGCTCTGTGACACGTAGAGATACAATATTGGAACCTGATAGCTTGCTGATTGGTATTGCAACTATACGCAATACTAAATGTGGATCGCAAACAGGTTCAGTAACCATTTCAGGTGTAACGGGTGGTAACGGTTTAAATACCTTTGCTTGGACGAGCTCGAACTATACAGCCAGCACGCAAAATATCAGTAATTTAAGCCCTGGGCAATATTCTTTGACTGTTAAGGACAGCAAGATGTGCTCGGCTTCGAAGTCTTTTACAGTTGCTGATTCTACTTCAACTCTTGTGCTTGGTAATCCTACCATAACAAATGTTAAATGTAACGGTGGCACAGACGGTGCTTTGACTGCATCGGCGACGGGTGGTACAGGTGCATTAACTTATAGTTGGTCAGGTCCTGGTGGGTTCAATTTCACGGCTCAAACCATCAATGGTCTGCGGGCAGGCACGTACAACCTCTCAATTACGGATGGAAGTGGCTGTGCTAAAACCACAAGCTATGATATTACACAACCCGTATTATTGACATTGAACCCATCAGTAATCAACGTAAAATGTAAGGGTAACGCAACAGGTTCTATTGTTTTAAATGCAACAGGTGGTACAGGTACACTTAGCTTTGTATGGACAGGTACAACGT
Source organism: Saprospiraceae bacterium (assembly GCA_043744455.1). Classification (GTDB taxonomy): domain Bacteria; phylum Bacteroidota; class Bacteroidia; order Chitinophagales; family Saprospiraceae; genus JAAFJT01. Next base: position 3,588 of record JAYTUQ010000199.1, read on the forward strand.
CAACTTCACAAAATATATCCAATTTAAAGGCAGGTGTTTATAGTGTTGTCATTACAGATGCCAATGGTTGTACGAAACCACAAGCCTTCACTATCACTGAACCAACAGATTCATTAAAGGTATTAAGTGCCAATGTGACTAAAATCACATGTTTTGGCGGTTCAACGGGTGCTATTGCTATCACCACAGGCGGAGGCACACAACCTTATCAATTTTCTTGGTCAGGTCCGGCAGGTTTCAGTAGCACGGCTCAAAATATCAGTACACTCATTGCGGGTACGTATCGGTTGACTTTAACGGATGCCAATTCATGTATATTTACAACGACTTATGTTGTTGACGCAAACTCCGCTATTGTTATTAATGGCAATGTTTCTGATGCCACACGTACGCCAAACGGTACTATTACAGTAACCGTCGCAGGGGGCACCCCTCAGTATAGCTACTTGTGGAGTGGTCAAGGCGTGAATCCAACAAGTCAAAACCAAACGGGCCTTTGCCCAGGTGCTTATAGTGTTTCAGTTACAGATGCAGCAGGATGTCGTGAGATAAAATCATTTACTATTGGTGGGGAATGTTCAACACCTATGACTTTTACGATTTTAAATACAGCTGCAGGTTGCCCAGGTCAGAACTTAGGGCGACTTGAAATTACTGTACTTGGAGGTGCTGAACCTTTAACTTATACTTGGAGGAACGCTACGAATGATATTATCGGTCGCGATAGAATATTGGCAGGTTTGACAGCAGGGAATTATACAGTTCTCGTTGAAGACCGAATTGGGCAAACCAAAACACAAACCTATACGGTTCTTGGTTCTCAAACAGCCGTCCGAATCGCTTCTCTGGCGATTTCGCCCGAAACTTGTACAGGTGCAGACGGAGCAATTGCTTTGTCCGTAACCGGTGGCGTTGAACAATATAAATATTATTGGGCTGACTTAAGTGGTGAAAACCAACCACGTGACCGACCTAATATTCGTGCTGGCAATTATACATTACAAGTGAGAGATGCCAACGGTTGTTTAAAAGATACCAATAACCTCATCGTCCCGCGTAATCCTTGTCAATTAGTAACCATTACAACCAAAAAAGACGTAAGGTGCTTTGGCGACAGCAACGGTTCAATAACGGTAAATATTCAAAACGGTGAGCCTGGCTACCTAATTCGCTGGTCTCCAACGGATTCTGTACGTATCAATAACCAACCAAGTCGTAACGGAACGTATGAAATTACAGGATTAAAAGCAGGGACGTATAATATTACAATTACTGATTCACGCGGTCAAACCAAGGTTGAAACGCAAATCGTCAGCAGTCCCACACGTTTAACAATTGAAAAAACCATCACAAACGTCACCAATGGTTGCAACGGTTCTATCGTTTTAGCAGTGAGTGGCGGTTCGGGTTCTGCCTATACCTATACGTGGAATACAGGCGCAACAAGCCGTGATATTTTTGGTATATGCTGCGATACAAGCAAAAAGTACAGTGTAACTGTCCGAGATGAAGCAAATTGTGTCGCTTCTACGGGCAACGATATTGTCCCATGTTTTATCTCTGCTTTGGGCGCAAATGTCATTGTTACAGACCCTGTCTGTAAAATGGATTCAATGTCTGGGCGTATAGAGGTCATACCTACAGGCGGTTCTGCTCCTTTTACATATAAGTGGACGAATGCTCAAAATCAGCCAATTGGTAGTAATTCAGGAACTTTATCAAATGTTGCTCCAGGCAGATATTTTACTACTATTACAGACAGTCGTTTACCAAATCCACAAACATGGACGGGCAGTTATGAACTCAAAATTACTTCGACATTGAAGTTAGCTAATATTATCATAACAGCTGCTGATGACGATTTAACACCCAATGGTAAAGCACAGATTAATATACAAGGTGGTGCTGCTAATTTTAATGTCACTTGGTGCAATGGCACTACGACGGTGGCAACAAACACAACACGCACCCCCTCAGTATCCAACCTATTGCCAGGCAATTGCAACGTTATCGTGACGGATGTGCAAGGTTGTAGAGAGAGTATAAACTTTCTCGTGCCGTCAAAATCATGTGCAACCCTTGAAGTTCTAACGCAAATTAAATGTTTTGGCGATCAGAATGGTTCAGCACGCGTTGTCAAAACATCACCAGATATGGTATTGCCAATACAATCCTACAGGTGGTCAACGAGCGAAACAGGTCAAATTGCCTTCAAATTGAAAGGTGGTGAAAATACGGTTGTCATTACAGATGCAAACGGTAAAACGTGTACATCTCGGGCTATCTTAGCTGAACCTGCTAAACTGATTGCATCTATTAATGCAGACATCAAAGCGAAAATAGCAGAAGCCAATATTACTGGTGGTATAACACAGTATGCGATTCGGTGGATTCCAAGCAGTGATACGGCTCGCAAAGTACCTATCACAAAGTCTGGTACGATTTACCTTTTTGTCTCTGACCGAAACGGTTGTAATGCCACGGCTGAGAAAGAGATAATATTGGATGCTGAATGCCTTATTGGTTCAGCTGTTATTTCGCCTAATGACGACAGCCGTAACGAATCATTTAAAATCTATGGTTGCGACTTGAAAAACATTCGCCTTGAAGTATATAGTCGTTGGGGACAATTGGTCTATTCAAAAGATAATTATACAAATGGCACGTGGCATGGTAATGACCAAGACGGAACGGCTGGAAAACAACTGCCCGAAGGTGTTTATATGTACATCATGAAAGCAATTGATTCATCAGGGCTTCCGCTTATCGGTAAAGGAACAGTATCTATCGTTCGTCAATAGTTATAGTGTACTGGTTATTAGTTAGTGGTGTGTTGGCTTTTCTCTCCCAATCACCAATTACTAATAACCAGTACACCCAATAACCAATAACTAATATATTTAATAAAATTTCAATAAAATGAAAAAATCAATACTCATTATATTTCTGGCAACAGCATTTATCGCCAAAGTATCAGCGCAAGACGAAGCGGTTTTTGGACATTATTTGGTCAATCCCGTTTTGATTAATCCTGCCTTTTCAGGAGCTTTTGGCAAATATCAAATTTTTGGACACTTGCGCAATCAATGGACGGGCTTCCCGGGTCAACCAACGACCTATGCAATCAGTGCCAATGCGCCAGTTGCAGAAAATATCGGAGTGGGCGCCTTGTTGTTGAACGAAAAATTTGGTTTGTTGAATCGTACCCGTGCCCAATTGTCTTATGCTTATCATTATGACAATGCCAAACAAGGTTTTAAAGCAGGTTTTGGATTCTCTACTGAATTTCATTCACTACGACTGGATGGCTCTGTCACACAAGATCCTTTCTTTGAGGCAGGTGACCGTGTTGTTGAAAAGAATATGAAAAACGTCGCCTTTTTTGATGCTACAGCCGGTGGTTATGCCATCATCAATGATAAAGCGACATTAAGCCTTGCCTTGCCAAATCTCATTCGTGCCCGATTGGGTGTAGTTTCAAATGATTCTGTTACAAAAGAAAGATCTTTTCTAAAACAGTTCATTTTTTCTGGGGGCTATAAAATCAAAATGGACAATATGAGTTTTGAACCGTCGCTGGTGGCTCGTAAAGTCTATCAATCTCCTTTTGAAGTGGATTTAAACATGGTTGCTCGTTTCTTTGACGACAAATTTTTGCTCGGCGTATCCATGCGTCCCGGTAGTAGCGGCAATATTGGCTTGATGGTAGGTACAAAACAGGATTTTTTCCAAATTTATTATGCCTACAACAGCTCACTTGCTGAAATAAAAACTTATGCTCGTCAAGCACATGAAATTACATTGGGTTTAGAATTTAATAAGAAAGATAATCAAAATCAGTCCCCGACTGAAAAGAAGAAAAAAAGATATAAAAATTAAGTTAGGTTAGTCTTAACGCATAAAGATATTGGTTTTTGGGATGGCCCCTTAACTCATTCAGGTGGGTTGGGGGCTTTTCAAATTTAGGCATCACATATTGCGACAGATTTCAATTTTATCTAACGTTTAAAAGTCTTACAAATCAACATATTATCGAAACACCCCCCTCAGTAAAACCAACATTTTACAGTAAAAAAACAGCCAATTTGAGTTTTTCTCAAATTGGCTGTTTTTTTATCCACTATCCACTATCTATCCTTTTCTTATCCGATAAATCATCGCCATACCCAGACCAAACAGCATCATAATACAGCCTATCCAGACCAAATTAATCCCAGGATTAACCGTCGCCTCCAAAACAATATAATCCGTTCGTGGCGCTTCTTCAGCAATCGAAATCGGTATTTTAGTCGGCGAACCTTGTGCAACACTGATAGTCATTTGTTTCGTTTCAGGATTCACTTTGGCAATCGCAAAGTGCATACCGATTTCAGGCACATCGGCTTTCAAAGGAATCGGCGTTGTGCCTCGAATGACATACACAGGAGCAGCCGTATAGAAAGCATCGCCTTTTTTGTCCTTTTTGACAACCTTCAAATTGGCAGCAAAAGCCAAATCCTTAGGTTCCAATTGGAAATTCTCAACTTTTGGCGAAGGGTCAACATTTTCAAAAGTCACCTCTGTATCACCTATTTTGAGCGTTTCTCCTTGCAAAAAAACATAATTTTTATAAACCAAATCCTTTTGAGGCATAAACAAGCGATTAAAAACCTCCGACTCGGCTCTGATGCGTAAGCCTAATTCATTGACTGTTACGGGCAATTGATACACGTTTTCATCACGTAAAAGCACAATCGGTTCAGCAGCATAGACCGTATCTACCCCCCTCAGTATTTTTAGTTTTATACCCACTGCAATATCCTTTTCTTCTGCTTTATACTTCGGATGTTTAGGCGTTGAATTAATACCTTCAACAACTACAGAATAGGGAGGGGTTTTATCCATCGCCGGTTTTATAGCCGTTGGCGTACCAAGCGGTATGTCGAAAGGACGATATTTCAGACTGTCCTCCATTTCATGGGCAATTTCAGGGTCTTGCTCTGTCGGCGGCAAAGCAGCTATGTGACTGAACACATCATACGTCAAAAAATGCCTTGTATCAGGGTTTGTCGAAGCAATTTTACCCGTTCTTTTATCATACAAAATATAAGGATGCACAACAAATGAATCCACATTAGACTTCATATCTGCCGATTTTTTGCGAATTTTCAAGGTAAAATCACGCCGATTGGCATAAGCAGTGTCCGATTCATACACCATTTCCCAACCCGTTTCAGTCGGCAATGGCAGCCCTTTCATCAACAAAATATTTTTTCCGAATTGCTCTTCTGAAAAACTAATCAAACTTTCCATCGCAAAACGGTTCTTAGAAATCCAGTTTTTATTGATACCTGAAGCCATGATGCCAATAATCAATAGACCAAACCCCATGTGCGAAAAGGCTGAACCCGCTGCACTCACATTTTTCCGAAGGAAAGCAATCAAATAATCTGCATTGGCAACGACCGTAAAAACGCCAGCGAAAAGCAGCAAAATGTACTGCCAAACTCGGCTCGCCTCAATCCAACCCAATAAAAGAAGGGTCAAACCAATAGACAATCCAGCCGAAATGCCTATATGTTTCAGTAAAGTTGAACGATAATTGTTAAAATTAAACTCTTTATACCTCAAAAACTGCGTAACGGCTGACAACAGACCTAAGAAAACACCTATCCATAACTGCGTCTTATTGTAATGTCCAATAGAATCAACAGGTGCGGCAAATTTCTTAGCAGTTGGGTCAAAATAGGTCAATATTTTATTGAAAACAGGCAAAGAAGTCGTAAACGAAATCAAAACAACCGATAAAATCAACACCAATGAACCGATAAACATCCAAAACTCACGGCTCGAAACGCCTTCCTCTTTCGTCGGATTAGGTATTTTTTTATAATTTTTAAAAAACAAATACAAACCGCCCACGAGGAAAAACATTTGGAAAAAAACGAGCTGCCACTCCAAACCCATTTCTGTGAATGCATGAGCCGATGTATCACCCAAAATACCTGAACGTGTGAGAAATGTTGAATATAAAACCAATAAAAAACTTAAAAGATAAAACATAAAAGTCGCTCTTAGAGAATGTCCCGTCGAACGAGCAACTAAATGCGTATGCAGCCCTGCCACCATCACCAACCAAGGCACAAGCGACATGTTTTCAACAGGGTCCCATGCCCAATAACCATTGAAACTCAATGCTTCATACGCCCATGCACCGCCCATGAGGACTCCCGTGCCAAGTATTGTTGCTGAAAAAAGTGCAAAAGGCATAGCCGGACGCAGCCATTCAGAAAAGCGTTTTGTCCAAAGCCCCGCAATTGCAAAGCAAAAAGGTATCGTTGTAGAAGCAAAACCGAGGAAAAGGGTAGGTGGATGAATCGTCATCCAATAATTCTGAAGCAATGGATTCAAACCTTTTGCCGTCTTTGCCAATTTAGAAACATAATCCGCTTGCTGAAAAATAGGCGCATCATTGGCTTCGCGCAATAATAAAATAGGATTACTCCCCCATTTGATAATGTATTCGCCCCAGCCAAAATGTAAGCCTAATATCATCGAAGACAAAAAGACTTGCACACAAGCCAGCGTTGCAACAACAGGATTTTCCCACATTTTCATACCCCTCAGTATAATGAACGCCCCAAGCCCAACGTGCCAAAACATCCACAACAAGAAACTTCCTTCTTGCCCTTCCCAAAACGCTGCAAAAACATAGCGAAACGGCAAGTCCGTATCCACATGCGAATGCGCATAGAAATACTCAAACCGTTTTGTTATCATCACATAAAAAATGGAACCGATAATAGTCAAAACAGCCACGCCATGCACACCAAATGACCAGCGAGCCATGCGTTGCCACGAGTTGACCCCCTCAGTATCGGGGTCTTTATTTTGCTTTTGCGTTGCAAAAAAATAAGAAAACATGGCTACCAAAGCAGCAATAAAACTTAAAATAACGGCAAAATGACCGATTTGGCGAGGCAATAGGTTCTCTCCAATGTATTGAATTTCATTCATTTATGAATTATATGGTTGAATTTTTAAATGGTTGGATTGTTTATATGGCTGTATTGTTAACAACAATTTAGCAATATAACCATACAACAATTTACTTCTTTTTTTTCATGTAAATTTCTTCGTCTTTGTATTTTGAAGGGCACTTCATCAGCACTTCATTAGCGACGAAAGTGCCATTTTGCATTTCACCAGTTACGACGACTTGCTCAGATAGCTCAAAATCCTGTGGTTTGGCTTTCAAAAGCAATACGGGCACTTCTTGTCCTTGTGTGTCTTCCAGATAAAAGCTGAATTTATTAGCATCTTTAGTTGGCTCGTAAACCATCGGTTTGTCTTTTATGAGTTTACCCGCTACTTTTACTTTTTCAGTAGCAACCTTAGCATCACCAAACGTCGCGTAAGTAGCCACATCTTTGGCTTGTAAAGTAAGGGCAGCAATACCACCTGCTATGACTAAAATAGCGACTATATGAATAGATTTCATGTTTTTAGTTTTTAAACTGTGAAAAAAAATAATTTTAATTTCACCGCAAATTTACGTTCAAAAAAGCAGAAAACCACTGACTTGTATCATCAAAGTCAGTGGTTCGCCGATTTATTTATAATCATTACAAACAGATTTGAAAATAGAAACTGCTTACAAACACGTCAGTTTTTCAAAACAAGTTGTCTTAGCGTTCAAAAATCTATGCCTTTACCTTCGATTTATTCAATCGAATAGTCCTAACAGTATTTCCGACATTGTTAAGCAACCTTACAACATAAATGCCTTCGGGCAAATCATTGACAGAATATCTGACATTATCAACGGCATTGAAGGAACGAACTTGCCGCCCAATAATATTGTAAATAACGATACGGCTTATCACGTCGCCATCATCGTTCAACATAAAATAATCCGTAGTCGGATTGGGATAAATTTTGAGTAAATTACTGTTTTTACTGACTTCACGTGTGTTTGTGGTCGTTGTAAACAAATATCTGCCAGTTACGGTATTCAACGTATTGCCAACTTCAGTCGCTTTGAGTTCAATCGTTGCCGAACCCGAAATTTGATTTGGTCGGATATAAGCATCAAGATTACTTGTGCCATTTGCTGCCAAAACAATGGTATCAGGAGATGCACTAACGCCACTTGTCCAACATTGATTTATGTCACAAACCAATGATTGCCAACCATTTGGGAGACTGATGATGTTACGTTGCCAAACGACACGTTTAGTTTGGCTGGAGGTGTTTTTCAATGTCGCTTTGCCGCGCGTTTCAAATGAATCGGGGTGTACAGAGGAATTGACAATACCAGGGGTAATAGTCAGAGTGACTTGAGTTTGACCCCTCAGTAAAAATGCAGTTACAAAGAGTATAAAAAGTAAAAAATGTTTCATGCGATGATATTTTTAAAATGCGATGCAAGTATATGTACAAAAATAAGAACCATAAATAGGAAACGCCAAAAAGCGGTTTGTGTTTTCAAAAGAGTATTAAGGTCGTCCTAAAAAATCTCTTGAAATATTTTGAAAGAGTTAATGTCTGGAAAGTTGTCTAAATGAAATTGATAGAACTTTAGCAACTCACCTATCAGATGTCGCCGTTCTTCATGATTTATTTTTATTAGGTGGCTTTCAGTCCATAAAGTTTCAAGTAGCTTGCTTAGTATATTTGTCAAATTTTCATCTAAAAAATGAGGATGACCAATGGTTTTATTGGTAAAAATACCATTTTTTAAATCAAAAAAAGCCCCATCCTCATATTCGTCTTCATGCGGACGAAAGCCTAAATGCCCTGAAAGTTCAAGCAAAAACGATAGATGTAAATTAGTGAAGCGCTCTACTGTTACATCTAAATATTGGAAAATGTCAAACAGAAAAGCAAACAACGCTTCATTTTCCTCTGATTCCCGAATCGTTCGACGTGTAACTTCTGCCATGAAAAGCCCGATAGAAGACCTTCTAACATCGAAAGGTAAGGCAGTATATATATGTGCTGCATGAATTTCCTTAATCCGATTCAATTTTCCCGGCGCATCATACGCAACAATATCGACAAGCGACATCACTTGCAACAAACCCATTGCCACTTTTGAGCGTTGAGTGCGCACACCACTGATGATATATGAACGCAAACCGACCCCCTCAGTATAAATGTCTGCAATAATGCTCGTTTCTGAATATTTGACAGTACGAAGGATGATGCCACGCGTTTTTATTATCATAGTGGTTTGTTCTAAAACTCTAATTCTTCAATTTTCCGCAAAAGGCTTTTCTTCTCTTTCAAATGATGTTTCATGTCTTTCAACTCTAAACCAATAGACACAACGCTTAAATGTATCTCGCGCAGCGATAAAAAAAGGGAACACATCACAAAGAACATGCCTGCTGCAAAAAGATTTTTAGCTGTAACATATTGATTTTCAAAGATAAAGTACATACTTAATACACATAGAAACATAGAAAAAACAGCCAACCATTGCATGTTGCGAATGATAATCATACGTCGACGGAGGTTCATCAGTTGCGCCAATATGTTATCATCTGCCTTTTCCGCATACTTATCTTTTAGCTTTCTGATTAAAGTTGTAATCGCCAGAAATTTATTCATATAAGCTAAAATCAATAATGAAATAGCTGGAAAAAGCACAGCGGGTGTTGTTATCGAAAACTCTGTCATGGCTTTGATTTTTTATTTAAAAAGTTATATCAAGCATTAAATCTTTATTACCACGATGGATAAGGATTTTAGTTGTATCACCTTTATTGAATTTTGAAAGGGCATCCATGTAGGCGTAAACATCTGTAACATCAAAATCACCTATTTTCAGAACAATGTCACCAGCTAAAATTCCTGCTTTTGAGGCGGGCTTTCCGTCTGTTACACCATCAATCCTCATCCCTTTTTTGTCAAAAGCGTAATCAGGCATGACACCCATTGTTACCTTGAAAGAACGATTGGCATTTTGCGGCTGTTTGGTTTCCGAAAATTCCATTTTTGGGAAAGTACAAGTCGCTTCAATAATGCGAGCGATATATGCCAAAACATGTTTTTCGCCTTCATAATTTATAAAATTCGCATCGTCACTCGGTTTGTGATAATCACTGTGTTGACCCGTAAAAAAGCCTAAAACAGGTAGTTTTTTCAAGTAAAAAGAGGTGAAATCCGATGGTCCGACGCCAGATGAATCGGGAATTATTTTTATATCAGTTGGAATGATTTCCAGCATTTTGCCCCAAAGTGGCGAAGTGCCGTAACCATGAACAATTAAACCTTTATCAGCTCGATAACGTCCAATCATATCCATATTGACCATATAGTTTATTTTGTCTGTGGATACTGAGGGGGTCTCTGCAAATTTTTTAGAACCGATTAAGCCGAGTTCTTCACCAGAAAAACAAATAAAAAAGAAGTTAAAAGGTTCTTTTTTATTGTTGTTCGAAAAAAAACGGGCTAATTCAATCACACCTGCTGTCCCGCTTGCGTTATCGTCAGCACCATTATGGATTTTACCGTCAGGATTGGCATCAAGAGAGTTCTTGTCATGCCCGAGACCTAAGTGATCATAGTGCGCACCCACTATAATTGTGACATCAGCCCCATTGTCGAGAAAACCGACAACATTTTGACTTTTTATAGGGGTTGCATCAAGATCTGCAGTGCCATGAGGGTTGGATATTTTGTTGAAAGTATAATTATGAAAAAACGACCCCTCAGTACTAATAGGTTTTAGACCCATTTTTTTGAATTGTTTTGCAATATATTTAGCTGCTTTTAGTTCGCCTTTTGAACCAGTGCCACGACCTTCGAGGTTATCAGATGCCAAATAAGTAATATGTTTTTTTAATTTAGCAACAGAAATATCGGTTTGAGACCAAGAACAAATTGGGTAACTTATAGTTAAAAAAAATAAAAGAACTATTTTTTTAATATTTCTTTTGAGAGCATTTTTTTTCATTATCAGATATATTTTGCTATTAAAAATGATTTTTATTGTAAAAAAGTAAATACAAAACAAAAAAGTAAAAGAAGTGAAAAATCAGTAATGTAAATTTTGATTATTGAAAAAGTATTCTATACTTTGTGGCAAATTTAGTAAGTTCCGAGTGAAATTATATGACACAAGCATTATTCTGATTTTTATATTATTTTTGTTTGTCGAAATGAAACTTTTTAATCCTAAATCCGAAAAAGGTATATATGCGAAACAGAATTTTCAAAATTTCATTTTATTCTGATTTTAATTTTAAGAGCAAGTGACTCTTTTAAAAAATTAAGTCTGATAATTAGCATAATATGATGAGGCGTTCCTAAAATTAAAATTCTCTTTCAATAGCTAATTATTTAAAGTGATTTAAAACTATAATTTTGATTAAAATTAGTTGCAAATCAAAGGACAAAATGTAATTATTAATTATAATATAATAAAATAATTAATAAAAAAACTTCAAAAAATTTGTGACATAACAGAAAACAGAATACTTTTGTAAGCAAATTATTTTTTTCATATTTTAATTCATTGAATACTAATTATTAATTCACCAAAGTTTCAACCCTATGACAAGGAACATTTATTCAACTTTATCTTTTTTACTTGTGACATTGAGCCTCACAAGTGCTTCTGCACAAAAAATGGCAGCGAGCAAAGATAGCAAAGCTAGCTATAGCTTTTTTGCGCCCAATAATCAAACAGAATTGGGTATCAATGCAGGTCTTTCCTACTTAATAGGTGACCTTAAATCAAAACCGGGCATAGGCATAGGCTTAAGTCTTCGGAAGGCTCTCGATTACACTTTCTCACTACGTGGTGAGGTTGGTTTCCAACAAATCAACTCAGTAACACCTGACAATGCAGATTGGTCTTATGGCGGCACAGAACAACGTAATGGTTTTTCTAATGACCCACGGTTCATCAACAAGACAAACACAGGTGCTCTGTCTGGCGATTTACAATTGGTTATCTCGCTCAACAACGGACGTTGGGACAATGTCATGAGAAAAGTCAATCCGTATATTTTTGGAGGTGTCGGTGTTACTTATCTTAACACACAAGTTAATGTCACTAAAACAGGTGGCAAAGTTGGTGCTACAACAGGCGAACAGGAATTTATTTTAGCAGGTGACCGTAACACAGGCAAAGTCGCTCCTAACGTCAATACGGGCGTAGGTATCTCATTCCGCATCAATGACAAAATGAGTTTTTCTATTGAAGAAAAAGTAATCACTCTTTTTGGCAAACGTGCGGATATGTTGGATGCTTACCAAGTTAATGCACGTGACTTTGCAAGTTACACAAACCTTCGTTTAGGTTTCAACATCGGTGCAAAAAACAAGCAAACAATGCCATTATGGTGGGCTGGTCCAGCTGACCAAGTCAATGCAGATATTGCTGAGTTGAAAGCTCGTCCTAAGTATGACCCAACAGATACGGACGCTGATGGTGTCATTGATATGATTGATCAAGAAAAAGACTCACCTGCTGGTGCACGTGTTGATACACGTGGTGTCGCTCTTGATAGTGACAGTGACGGTATTGCGGACTACAAAGACAAAGAGCCTTTCTCTCCAATTGGTTACAAAGTTGACAACAGCGGTGTCGCTATGGTTCCAAAACCAGCTTATGTGACTGAAGCGGATGTTAACCGTATCGTTGAAGCTCAATTGGCTAAATTTAAAGCATCTTCGACTGGAAATACTAGTTTAGCAGATTGGTTTTTACCTATGATTCACTTTGACCATAATAGTTCATCAGTTAAGACATCTGAGTATGGTAGCCTTGCTGCTGTTGCTTCCGTTATGAAGAATAATCCAACAGTAAAAATTGCAGTCAGTGGTTTCACGGATAAATTAGCTTCTGACGGTTATAACAAAGGTCTTTCTTATCGTCGTTCAGAATCCGCTATCGAGACGCTTGTTAAGCAATTCGGTGTTGATCGTAGCCGCTTAGTGTTGACTTATCAAGGCGAAGACAATACACTCGTTCCGACAAGTGGTTCTTCTGTAATGAATCGCCGTGTTGAGTTCAAAGTAGCAACTACTGAAACTGAAATGAGTGCACCTGCTTCTTTGCCTAAAAAATCTTACAAAGGCAATAAGTCAGGCTATTAATTCTGATTTCTAACAATTGCGAAAGGCTTTCCAGTATCATGCTGGAAAGCCTTTCTCTTTTTGAGAACTTGAAAAAGAGGTTGAATACTGAGGGGATTAATAATTTCCTATTGATAACATGACCAATGTACACGCCAATTCTGTTTCTATACCTTGCTCTTTTGCCAAACGAACGAGTTCAAAATTTTCTGCTCCTGGATTGAAAATGATTCGTTTAGGTTTTAGAGAGAGGATATAGTCATAATATTGTTTTTGTAAATCGGCATTTAGGTATAACGTAACTGTATCTACGCCTTCATACTGAGGGGTATTATTTTCAATTTTAATATCCTCAATTTCTCCTTTACGGATGCCTAATGGTAGAACTTCATGTCCATACGCTTTAAGTTTTTTTGTTGCAAGGTAAGCATATCTGCTTGGGTTAGGCGTTGCACCTAAAACTATTGTCTTTTTCATTTTTTATCTTTCGTACTGAAACGAAAAACGCTGTCTGAAAGTTCAGAACAGCGTTTTTCGTTATTAAATAATTACTTTTTGTACTTTATATTATTAAACTAAAAGACGTATTGGGTCTTCCAAAATACCTTTCAATTGCTGCAAAAACTGAGCACCTGTCGCACCGTCCACGACACGATGGTCACATGACAATTGCACTTTCATCATGTTACCAACTACAATTTCATTATTTTTTACAATAGGCTTTTGCATTATTGAACCAACTGCCAAAATACAAGCGTCTGGTGGATTGATAATTGCAGTGAATTGCTCAATATCGAACATTCCTAAATTAGAAATTGTAAACGTATTGCCTTGCATTTCAGGCAGTTGCAATTTTCCATCTTTGGCTTTGCCAGCCAATTCGCGGACTTCAGTGCTGATTTGACCCAATGATTTCATATCTGCATGACGGATAACTGGTACAAACAACGCTTGTTTTACTGCAACAGCTACGCCCACATTGATGTGATTGTTTTGACGAATAAAATCCCCCATCCATGAAGAATTAATCACTGGATGATTGCGTAAGGCAACCGCACAAGCTTTAACTACGAGGTCGTTAAAAGAAATCTTAATAGGTGCAGCAACATCGTTTAGTTGTTTTCTCAACTCTGTCGCTTTATCCATGTTAATTTCCATTGACAAATAAAAATGCGGAGCGGTAAACATACTTTCGCTCAAACGTTTCGCTATCGTTTTCCGCATACCTGTCAATGGCTGGTCTTCAAAGCTTTCTGAACCGAATGATACTGAGGGGGCAGCTTTTGTAGCCGTTTGAGGTGCGGACGGTACAACTGCGGGTGCTTCAGTATTAACTTTTGTCAGAGCCGTTTCAATGTCTTTTTTTACAATACGACCACTATCACCTGAACCTTGAATGTTTTGTATAGAAATACCTGCTGCTTTCGCCATTTCCTTTGCCAATGGTGAAGCGAAAATACGACTGGAATCATGAGTTTCTACGACGGCTACTGAGGGGGTCGGGACAGGAGCAGCTGCCTCTGTTTTAACAGGTTTAGGCGTAGAGACAACGGGCTCCGGTGTAGCCGATGATTCATTTGATCCATTTGAAGACGAAGTTGAAGCACTATCGCTATTCCCTAACAACTGTTGATATGCTTCCCCTGCTTCACCGATGATTACTAAAGGTGATCCTACTAACAGTTTATCACCTACCTTAGCGGTATAAAGGACAGTGCCTGACTTGGGGCTTTCAAAGTCCATCGTCGCTTTGTCGGAATTAATTTCTGCTAATAAGTCGCCTTTTTCGACTTTATCGCCGACGTTTTTATGCCAAACGACGATTTCACCTTCTTCCATTGAATCACTTAAACGCGGCATAACGATTACTTCAGCCATATTTATTTATATTTTTGGTTGGATAAATAATTGGATATTATTCAAAAATAAATTTTTAAGTTTTTATGTGATTGCAAAGATACTTTAACAAAAATAGAAATTTACCGTTTAAGCCCAAAAAAATCAACATCTCAAAAAACTATGATAAGATGCTTATATTTTAATTCTTTGTTTACTTTTGTTCAAAATTTAAAACTAAATGATTGAAACTTCGAGATTACAATTGGTTCGTTGGGAAGGGGCGCATTTTCAAGCCATTTTTGAGAAAAATCTCATAAAATTAGGTGAACTTTTAGCTGTTGAAACGCCTAAAGCTTGGACGACTTTTGCAGATATGGCAGATGCGCTGGATTTTTTTTATGCGTCTTTTAAAGAAAATGGCAACTATTGGGGCAGTTTTTTTATCATTCACAAGGCAGATAGAAGGCTTTTGGGTACTTGTGGTTACAAAGGTGCGCCTGATGAAATGGGTACAGTTGAAATTGGTTACGAAGTTGAAGCCACTTATAGACAACAGGGTTTAGCGACGGAAACAGCTCAAGGGCTCATTGATTTTGCTTGGCAACATGAAGAGGTGAAAGACATTCTCGCTCACACATTGGCTTACGACAACCCCTCAGTATCTGTCTTGAAAAAATTAGGATTTCGATTTGTGGAAGCCTTGAATGATCCTGATGATGGTGATATTTGGCGCTGGATTTTAATGTCATAAATCACATAATTTATTGAAAATAAAGCATTTAACTAAATTATAGCATTTTAAAATATAAAATTTATATTTTTTAGCATGAATTTTTCATCTAAACTTATCGAAGAAGCCGTCAATGGCTTTGCCTCTTTACCAGGCATTGGTCGGAAAACAGCTTTACGGCTTGTCCTTCACCTCGTCAAACAACCTAACGAAAATACTGAGGGGTTCGCTAACGCCTTGTTACACATGAGAGCGGGCATTAAAACTTGTGGTATTTGCCATAATATTGCTGATGCTGAGGTTTGTAGCATTTGCTTAGACATGCGGCGCGACCGCACGACTCTGATGGTCGTCGAAGGTATTCGGGATGTCATGGCAGTTGAAGAAACGGGCCAATTTCGGGGTTTGTATCACATTCTCGGTGGTGTTATTTCGCCTATTGAAGGGGTTGGTCCACAGGATTTGAACATTGATTCACTTATGGATAGGATTGCACAAGGTGAAATTAAAGAAATTATTATGGCTGTTTCGCCAACGATTGAAGGGGATACGACTATTTATTATGTCTCAAAAAAATTGAGTTTGCATGATGTAAAAATTTCAACTTTGGCGCGTGGTATCTCATTTGGTGGCGAATTGGAATATGCCGATGAGGTAACTTTGGGGCGTTCAATCGTGCAACGTATCCCTTACAGAATGATGAATGATGATTAATACAACGTTTTTAAACCCTTTTTATCAATCAATTGTTAAAGAATGTATAAAAAAGTCAAGGTTTCGTTAAGCCTTGACTTTTTTGTTGTCGAGGGCATAGGGGTAATTAACTTTGAAATGTCTTTCTGATATAGGGTTAAAAAATTCATTAGTCATTTTAAAAAATTTAGAAATATGAAAAAACTATTAATAGTTATTATGATTCTCACAGCAGCGTCATCTCTTTTCGCACAACGCGAAGAAACCATTATTGGTGACCATGGACTCGGTTTTTCGGGTGCTTGGGGTGGCTGGACTTACAATATGGGGCAATTTGATGAAAAGTTTTCAGGCTATAATGGGGGTATTTGGGCTTTAGAATTTGGTAAAAAACTCTATATCGGTGGTCTTCATTACAATATTAATGACCAACGCTTGGATAATCTAAGCTCTTTTACATTGCGCTCAAACAGCTTACTCTTGGGTTTTACACCGAGTTCTTATCGGCCTATTCATCCAAATTTAAGTCTTGCCATTGGTTCTGGCAGACTTGACGTGACTGGCGAACAAAGAGATAAAGTATTTATGTTGCAACCTGCTGTCGGTCTTGAAGCGAATCTGACGCGTTGGTGCCATATGGATATCATGGCGGGCTACCGTGCTATTTTAGATTCAGATTTTACTAAATACACAGATAAGTCATTTTCAGGCTTTTATGGACAAGTAAACCTAAAATTTGGTTTTTCATGGGGACGTTATCGCAGCGGTTCATCATCATCTTCTTCTTCAAGACGCACCGAGAAAGAGTAATTTGTTGATTATCAAGGAATCAAAAAAAAGGCGATAAGGCACATGCTGTCTTACCGCCTTTTTTAATCTATTGATTTTTATTTTGATAGAAAAAACTTCTTGATAAATATTTGTTTACCGATGCCCAATTGCACTATATAAATGCCTTTGGCATACCCCTCAGTATTGATGCACCATTGATGCAATCCTGTTTCAATTATTTGATTATCAAAGAGTTGGATGTATTTATTATTGTGTACATCATAAATTTTAAGGTTAGCGACATCCGCCTTTTCAATACGGTAATTGATAAAAAATGATTTATCAATAGGATTTTGAAAACCATAAAATGGCTCATTCTTAGGCATCTCTTTGGATATGGCTTGTCCTTTTTGGAAAAAGATAGGTGTTCCTGTGAGTTTAACACTTTTTGAATCGACAATATTAGCATGATACGTTTTTGAATAATCCCACGAGCGTATTTGAACTTGTGTCATATTAAGCATTGCTGGAAATGTATAGTTAAACTCAGCTTCTTCTGAACGGTCAATATGCGTTTTTGCCCAAAGGCAATAGATAATATCGCTTGTTTTCTCATTTTTGAAGGCAGCACCATCCGCTTCGGCTGGTAAAAGGAGCATTTTTGTTTGCAAAGAGTCGTAGCGATACCCCCTCAGTATATGTGCCGTTGTGGCGTAAGCAATACCCGATTCCTGAATTTGTACTTTATCATTAGCAGTATTTTCAAGTGGACTAAACAAGCCCATGAGGTCAAATTCATTGTGTGCGGCATCATATTCTTTGAGTTGCGCAACGCTGTAAACATGGAATTGCAACACGCCATTCATCTGCGATTTGATGAGGCATTTCATCAAAAAATTGCGTTGTGCTTCATAACTACCCATAAATTCACCAAATTCTTTAGCGGGTATATTACATTCTGTTATGATAAAATGTTTTTTAGGATATTTTTCACCGTTATATCCATATTTATTCAAAACTGTTTCAAAACCTGTTTTTTGCTTAAAAACCCCTTGAACAGCGCGGTCGGAATAGCGATATTGCTCAAAACCATTGATTTTATCGCTCCATTCACGCACCGAACCATCTATATGAGGATAGGAATGATAGCTCAAAACATCAAAATATGCTCCGCCTTTAAGCGGATACTGAGGGGTCACACCACCGCCATTTGGATTATCGGTTTGACGACACAGCACATCTAAAAAACTTGGGAAACCGATGCCGCCTGTACACACATAAGCCGTTGAATCTATTTTTTTTATAACTTCATAACTGATACGCAACATACGTATATAATGCTGAACAGGCGCATGGAGTGCATACTCACAAGGGTCAGGATTGGCGTTCCACCATGAACCTGGCGAACCTGGTGGCAACATGGTTTTATAGGTGCTTGCATAGTCAGGTTCGTTCCAGATTTCCCAAAATTTGACCCATTTTCCGTAGGTTTTTACCGTTTTCCATACGTAAAGCGCATAAAAGTTCTTATCGTTGACGGGCGTACCATTCTCACCGTTGTCCCAAATTGGTTCATACATATTAGCAAAAAGAACCGAGGAATCTTTTCCACAATAAATCGTATTCTCTCGTTGTTCTTTTGAAGGATAACCGATAAACATAACATGATCTTTCATACCCAACGAGTCATAATGCTTGAAAGCAGGAACTCGAATATCGTAGCCCCAACGCTCGACAAAATAGGCAAACATGGCGGGGCGAAGGGTTTGAATACCTGCTCGTGCGGCGAAATCTGCAATTTCTTCATCGGTATGAGGTGAATAGTAGCCCATATTGGAACCATAACCAAACGTACCTTTATAGGGCGGAACAACGTCGTTAGCGGTGGAAATACTGAGGGGGGGCTGTGCGAGAGAACAGCTAAAAAATAAAGCACAAAGAAGTCCTAAAAGGAAGAAGTTTTTCATAGTCATTGTTACAAAAAAGAATGAATAATGGTTATTTTAGAAGTCAAATTTAAAATAAAAAAATGAAAGGCGTATTCACATGGGAAAAACGTTTTATTTTGAGTTGCAATTACATTTTTGAGACCCCTCAATAGTTTGAACAATTTTAATCATTTTGGAAAACAATTTTTTTATGGGAAAAATAACCAAACCAGCGGTCGGCGATTATCCACCTTATTTTCAAAATTACATGGATCAAGTGCCTGATGATGGCGATTTATTGAGGCATTTGAAAAATATTCAAAAAGAAACGGAGCAATTAATATTGTCGTTGCCCGATGAAAAATTGATGTACCGCTATGCGGAAGGGAAATGGACAATCAAGGATATTTTACTTCATTTAATGGATGCGGAACGGATATTTGCTTACCGTGCTTTGCGTTTTTCG
This sequence comes from Saprospiraceae bacterium, assembly GCA_043744455.1. Taxonomy (GTDB): domain Bacteria; phylum Bacteroidota; class Bacteroidia; order Chitinophagales; family Saprospiraceae; genus JAAFJT01. Next base: position 23,086 of record JAYTUQ010000199.1, read on the forward strand.
AGAGCTGACCAAACGCCTTTAGCGGGTTTTGATGAAAATGTTTATGTACCTGTGGCAAACGCCAATGCCCGAAAAAGTAAGGATATTTTGAAAGAAGGGGCGGCTTTAAGAACTTCAAGTATCTCTTTTATTAAGTCTTTGGATAAAAAAGCTTTGAAAAGAAAGGGACTATCAAACAATAAGGAAATTTCTGTTACGGCATTGGTCAACTTGATTTATGGTCACCAAAGGCATCATCTCAATGTCATCAGAGAAAGGTATTTGTGAATATTTTAATGACGAATGATGTATAGTAACGATAAAACTAGGGTAAACGCATCAAATCGCTTGAATAACTAACTCCACGCCTTTAGGCTGGGGACGAGGGGCTTAGAGAACTCGGCTTTAGCCAAAAACCTTCATTAGCAAGGTAGATGGCTAAAGCCGAACAAGATTCCAAGCATTTGCCCCCAGCCTAAAGGCATGGGGTTAGTCATTTTGACCTCTCAGTATTTTGATGCGTTTGCCCTACGATAAAACAATAAAGTAGCATTTTATCGTTCCTTACAGACGTGCGCTGAGAAGAATCATTTATTTTATAGAATTTTTTAAGTATATTTTCTGTACATAATAATTTTGCTTTCCCGCTCCGTGGACTGCCTGTGCAATGTCCAAAACCAAATCAGGGTCTTTTTCCAAAGCGTTGCCTACGACTATAATGTCTGCGCCCGCTCGTGCATTAGCAGCTGCGCATTCAGGTGTTCGCATACCGCCACCAACGATGAGTGGAATATTTAGGTTTTGACTGACAGCGGTAATCATAGTTTCGGGAATGGGATTTTTAGCACCGCTCCCTGCATCTAAGTAAATTGTTTTCAAGCCCAACATTTCGCCTGCCAAGGCAGTACAGATAGCAATATCCTCTTTATTACGAGGGATGGGATGCGTATTGCTGATATAAGAAGCGGTCGTGGGCGCGCCACCATCAATAAGCATATAGCCCGTCGATAGGATTTCGAGACCCGAACGCCGCAACATAGGTGCGGCAAGCACGTGCTGCCCAATCAGTAAATCAGCATTTCGCCCTGAAATCAATGATAACAGTAAAATTGCGTCAGCTTTTTTATTTATTTGTTGCGGGCTGCCTGGGAAAAGAATGGCAGGAATAGACCCTATTTCTCGAATGGCATCGAGGCAATAGTCCATCATATCGTTGACGATGAGGCTACCACCGACAAAGAAATAATCTACATCAGCGCGTACAGCGAGGTCGAGAACACGTGATAGATTGTTGAGTCGCATCTTATCAGGATCAATCAAGACAGCCAATTTTTTAAGCTCTTGCTGCTTTGTTTCCTGTAAAGATTTATAAATTCGTTGTTGAGTCATTCAAGAAATTTGCCCAAAGATAAGGCAGATTAAGATTTTTGTTGTTTGAGAAGCATTTTTTCGGTTTTGAATTGACAATTTTTTAAGATATTTAATAAAAAAACGTTATTCGATAATTTTTATGGTCAAAATACTGAGGGGGGCTCTTTTTTAATACCCTTCATTTTACTATCCATTTTGACCGAGAAGTTACGTTTTTTCTTAATAAGCAAGTGCCTAACCCCAAAATGTGGTTTGTTTGTTCGACAAAATTGAGAAATAATTTCAAAAGGCTCATTTTCTTCATTAGAAATTTCATAAAATACTAAAAAAATAAATCAGAATAATTATTAAATTTCAATTAATTCACTTGAATATTTAAAAATATTGTAAATATCATTAGAATTGATTACAAAATTGATAATAAATTTGGCATTTCGTTGACAATGCTTTTATCTTTGCACTACCGAAATTGAGAAAGCTCAATGGGAGAATCAGAAAAAAAATGCACATTGTGAGGTGACGAAACAGGCAGACGTGCCCCCTGGTCTCGGGGGTGGGGAAGACGGGATAAAATTTTGAGCAATTAAAAGCTAACCGCCTCTTGTAGGTTCGAGCCCTACCCTTACAGCAAATATGTTTATTGGTGATTAGTTATTGGAAATTGGTTATTGGTTTTAGACCTTACCAACAACCAATTCCCAAATAACTAATCACCAAATTGTGAGGTGATGAAATTGGCAGCCATGCCCTCTTGTCTCGGGGGTGGGGAGTACGGGATAAACGAAGAGTAATTGGGGTTGACCACCAGCGCGCGC
>JAYTUQ010000200.1:0-64564 GCA_043744455.1 Saprospiraceae bacterium
AAAAATAGAAGCCGTTCGCTTACGCAGCGGTCGAAGAATAGAATGTGATGCTCTTTTGTACGCCGTTGGCACGATACCCAACATCGAGTTAGCTCGCGAGGCTGGATTATCGTGCAACCGCGGCGTTTTGGTCAACGATTATTTGCAAACGTCAGACCCCTCAGTATTTGCCTTTGGTGAAATCGCAGAATGGCAAGACGAGATGTGGGGCATCACCGCCGCCGCCGAAGAACAAGCGGGTGTGGCTGCTCGATTCTTGGCGGGCGACGCGGCTATGCCATACAAAGGCTCACTTTCCATGAATATTTTGAAAATGGAAGGCTTGGAACTTTGCTCATTGGGACGCATCGAAACGCCTACGGAAAACATTGATTTTGAAGAAGTTATATTTATTGACAAAGCCAAAAGGTATTATAAAAAATGTATTATCCACAACGATAGACTTGTCGGAGCGATTTTGATGGGTGACAAATCCGAGTTTTTAGAATTCAAAAACTGGATTCAAAACGGCATTGAACTCTCTGAAAAACGGTTGGAATTATTGCGAAGTGGCAAAAAAGCAGAGCCTATTTTGGGCAAAATCGTCTGCTCATGCAACGGCGTGGGTTCAGGCAATTTGGAAAAACACATCCAAAATGGGTGTACTGATTTTCAAAAACTGTGTGATGCGACGGGTGCTGGAAGTGGTTGTGGTAGTTGTCGAGCGGAAGTAAGGTCTATTTTGGAGAAGAATCTGAATGAAGTAACAGTATTAACTTGAACCGTTGCATAGGTAAGTAATGAAGGGTTGAGTATTTTAATCACATAGGCAGATAGGCGTTTTCACATAAAAAACATAGTTTTCTAAATTATTCGCTATTATTTCTATGCGAAAACGCCTATCTGCCTATGTGATTAAAAAATATTCATTTATTCATTAGGCGCTACTTTTCGGTCGGTTCTCAAATCGTTTACAAATTGTTGTGCATCATTCTGCCAAACACCTTTACCTTTTCCTCGAAGAGACATCAAAGTTTGGCGAATTTTTTCTTTGCGTTCTACTTGAAGACTGATTTCTTTTAATTCCTCTAATAAAACCTGAATTTCTTCTGGTGACAATAAAGGAACCGTTTTTAAAATATTTTGAAGTGTGACTGACATGATTGTTATTTTTACCCAGAAAACTAATATTTTTAAAAGACAAAAATATAGAAAAATATGTTCAACAGCTATAAAACATTGAAAATAAACCTAAAAGGCGGCATCGTTTCGCCTTCGTGGTTGTTGTCTGTCTTAGACATTTCAGAAAAAGCAGGCATTAATAATATCAGTTTTGGCGGCAGACAGCAGCTTATTTTAAAAGTGCATCATCGTGAATTAGGCTTCTTTTATAAAAAAATGGCGGAAATGGCGATTGACATCGAAAGCGATTCAGATGAATTTCCGAACATTTTAAGCTCCTACTCTACTGCTGAAATTTTTCAGACACACACTGACGGGTGGTTGTCGGAAGGTGTTTATCAAGACGTTTTGGATTTATTTGATTATAAACCTAAACTGAAAATCAATATTTGCGATGCATTGCAAGCGTATGCGCCATTTTTCACGGGGCATCTCAATTTTATATCTTCTGATGTGCCACATTTTTGGTTTTGCTTCATTCGTTTTCCAAAAACGCATCGAATTGAGCGTTTTCCGAACCTCATTTATACACAGGATTTAGCCCTTTTCGCTCAAAAAGCAGAGTATGAACTGTTGGAAATGGAGAATTTAGACTTTCTCGAAATGCCTCATTATCTGCATTTTACTGAGGGGTTGGTCATGCGCGCGCCTGAAAACGAATTAATCATTCCGCGGTTTGTCATGCCTTATTATGAAGGTGTAAATTTATATGGTGCAAAGCCGTGGATTGGTATTTATCGGCGAAATGAGCAATTTTCTACCCGTTTTTTAAAGGAAATGTGCGTTTTATGCAACGAAACAAAGGTTGGTACGCTCTGTATCACCACTTGGCGGTCGCTGATTATCAAAGGCGTTTTGCCGCAAGATCGTTTTTTTTGGGAAAAATTGTTGGGCAAATATGGTATCAATGTCCGCCATGCTGCTCTTGAACTCAATTGGCAAACCGAAGACGATGCGCCTGTGGGCTTTAAAGTTAAACAATACTTGGTGAAGCAGTTTGACAAAACGGACGTTCGGACTTTTGGGTTGCTTTTTGCGATTAAAACAAGGCATAAATCGGAGGTTTTTGGTTCGGTTATTATTCGTCGTGAACCTTTTTTTCAGTTAGGAAAATGGACTTTTGACCCATTCGGTTGGTTTGGCGTGTTTGATATTTTTTATGCCGAAGACTTTAATCCGCACAGCCGTAAGCGTAAAACGCATCAATTAGCCGTTCCAAAATGGCGTTTAGCCTTAGAATTGATGAATTTGAGTAAAAAATACTATGCTCAATTGACGAATGAAAAAGCCGCTTCAAGAGTTGCCATCGTTCAAAAACCGAAAAAACAAGTGAATAAAATACAATCAAAAGTCTATCAGTGCGGACATTGTTGGAGTGTTTACAATCCGCTTTTTGGAGAGCCAACTCAAGGCATTACTGAGGGGGTCGCTTTTGAAGAGCTACCGAAGGCGTATTATTGCCCAATTTGTGAAGCATCAAAAGAGGATTTTGTACTATTTAAATCCTCGTTGTTTCATCAAAATCATTGATTTATCTTAACCATTTTGTCATAAACACTGACGACTTGCGCCAATGCCCATTCGTTCAATTCTTTATCAAGTACAGCCTTTGCAGTTTCAGTCAAACGCGTGCCGCCGTTGAGCGTATGGAGCGTTAATTTCATCAATTCCACCTTATCAATGGTCCGCGCTTCCGAAACGATAGTTTTAATGGTCAATTGTATTTCTTCAGGTGCGACCCAATCTATGCGCCGCAACTTTTCAGATAAACGGCTTCGGTCTCTGGCTTTTTCCAATGCTTGATTGGTGCGCCACAAAAATTTATCTTTCAAAAGCCAATCGCCTCGTTTTATACCTAAACTGAATACTTTGAGAAACTTCTTAGTGATTAAGGCGCTGGTACGACTTATACCTAATTGTTGTGTAATGATTGTTTTTAAAAAATCTTGATGTATAGGCGACTCTACTTCAAGTATTTGTACAATAATCGCCCGTAATGTATCATCATCGACCAAATGTAACTCTTGTGTTATAGACGATAAATCAAAGGTTGCTTGTTTGTATTTTTCTTTCCAATTATATTCTGAATCGTCTTTTTGTTCTAAAACAGGCGTAATTACTGAGGGGGTATCTGGCGTTTCGATGACGACACCACTTTTAATGACAGCAATAAAATCAAGTAATTTTTTCAATTCAAGGGCAGGTTGTCTGAACCAATCAGCACTCCAAATACGATAAATCTGCCAGCCCAAACCTTCCAAAACCATTTGCCGCAACCTATCTCGTTCCCGCACTGAACGCGAACTGTGAAACGTAGCACCATCACATTCAATGCCTAACATATAACGTCCTTTTTGCTCGGGATGCGAAATCGCTAAATCTACAAAATAACCCGCTGAACCAATTTGAGTATGCACTTCAAAGCCTTCATTCTCCAAAGCAGACTTAACAACGGCTTCAAAAGGTGATTCGACTCCACTATCGACGTGTTCTGCCCTTAAAAAACTGCGATTTTGAGCATAATCCAAAAAGGCTTTGAACACCTTCAAACCGATTGCTTCGTGGTCTTCAACCTTCATATCGGTCGCCGTAAAATTGGAGAACAAGACGCACCGTAGCCTTGCGCGAGTGAACAAAACATTCAACCGCCGTTCACCACCTTTCCGATTGATAGGTCCAAATTTTTTGTACAATTTACCTTCTGGATTTTTACCGTAACAAATGCTCACAAACATCACATCACGTTCATCGCCTTGTACATTTTCAAGGTTTTTAATAAAAAACGGCTCTTTTGCGCTTTCAGCAGCATTGATGTATCTATCGAAAACAGCGTCTTCTTTGCGCACTGACATCAATAAAGTTTCGATACAATCTTTTTGTCTGATACCAAACGCGACAATACCAATTGAACAATCATCTGGATTAGGATGGTTCTTGGCGTGTTCACGCAAAGCTTCGATGATGTAAACTGCTTCTTTTTCATTTTTTCCAGAAGCATATTCTGTGTCAGGCAAATGCCTAAATTGCAAACCTAAGGCTGCGCTATCTGCCAACGCGCTCGGTAGATTTATTAATTTATCCTCATAAAAATGCTTGTTAGAAACGGCAATAAGGGACTCATGTTTGCTCCGATAATGCCATTGCAACATGGTTTGTTTCGCATTTTTTGTAACAAATAAATCTAAAATGCTTTCCATATCGTCAACCACCATTTGCTCGTTTTCGTCGTCAATATCTTCATTATCAGCGATTTGTGTAAAAAAATCACTTGGTGGCAACTGCTTATCATCGCCGACAATGACCACATTGTCCCCCCTCAGTAAAGCACCAAAAGCTTCTACGGGTTTAACTTGACTGGCTTCGTCAAAAATAATATAATCGAATTTAATTTTTTCAGGTTTTAAAAACTGCGCCACCGACAATGGACTCATCATAAACACGGGTTTTATCTGTACAATGATTTCGCCTGCCTGTTCCAACAAGGTTCGCAAAGGCAAATGACGGCGTTGCTTACTCAACTCATTACGCAAAACACTCATAGGTTGCCCAACAGTTTGAAGATTTGGAATACGTCCTAAATGTTCATATTTGATTTTTAAACGATTGTAATGTGCTATAAGATAAGCATCTGTCTCTTTAAAAACACCGACTTGATGGCTCAATTGCAATTGATTCAAAGCAGGTCGTTTTTTAAACGCTTCATCGAGCAATGAAGTCAAAACAGAATACCACCATGACGCATGAACCTTATCAATTTCCTCCGTCTCCGTTTTGAGCAATTTATCCGTTACTTTTGAGCAACCCAATTCTTCCATTTGCTTTTTATGTGCATTCCATTGACAATAAATGGGCAGTAATTCAAACTTTTCAGACATCAATTCAAGGCGCATTTCCATATTTGCCAACAAAACGCTGTCCGCAAAATATGAACTTTTTAATTTGGGTTCAAAATCCAAAACAGTCATGAGTTTTTCCAATTTTCGCTCAAAAGCGGTCAATTTTGCTTGTAAACGTTCCGTTTCTTTATTAAAAATTTCGGAATCAAGGTCTAATTTTTCAAAAAAAGACGCATGTAATTTGCCTTCTTTTCGCATTTGTCGCATCTCAAAAATGTAGTTGATACCAAATTGTCGTTTCAACCATTTTTCATCATTTTCAAAATCCCAATCCCCCCCCTCAGTAAAAATCTCTTTTACAAGGCTTTTTAATGCTTTTAATTTTTCAACCAATTCTCCTTTTTCAACCAACACATTGATGAGTGCCAATTGCTCTTCAATGGAAGAAGGATTGATTTTTAAAACATTAAACAATTGCTTTTGCGCTGCTCTAAAATCACTGTAAATAAACTTATACCACTTCTCACCTTTCGTTTGGTAGGCAATTTTAGCCAAATGAAAATTCTGCTGATGCGCATCATTTAACAATTTATCTGCATAATCTTTTTTAAAATTGTGAAACTTTTGACCCAATTCAAACAATTCTTTCGTCTCTTCATGTGATATGATTTTGTCGTTAAAGTCTCTATTTATGCCCAAAAGTTCAGGACAATCTAACAGTAATTTTGCCGTATTGAGCAGTTGTTTTATGCCGTTTAAGGTCGTCGGATGGGATAATTCGAGCTTATCTGCAAGATTTTTAGCGAATTCAACCGCTTTTTGCAAGTTATTTTTAAGGTCAATAATTTGTGCTTTGAGCGTATCAATTTCAAACAAGCCAATTTGCATTCTGCCCACACCATAAAAAGGAGACGTCCGTTGTTGCCCATTGTGAACAATAAATTCTGCTGCCGATTTAATACAGTCTGCTCTTTGACGAATTTCCGCACGCGTCCATTGCGTATTTGTTGCCGTCAAAAAAGGGATTTCTGCCTGTTCTTGTTTTATTTTCAGAATCTCTCCAATGGCGAAAAAAGGCGTAATATCACTGCTATTTATGGGTTCTAAAAGGGCGGTGTAATAGTCGTTGAGTTGTTGCCGAGTTTCTTCAAGGCGCAATAATTCACCATTGTCACGCACATGTTTTTGCGTTTTCAGTTCCATGGTGTGCCGAACGCTTTGCAAGACTTCGGCGCGATTGGCTTTATAACTGTGCAATTCAAGGCAAGCAGCACCCAAACCCGACTTTTCCAACCTATTTTTAACAACTTCTAATGCCGCCATTTTTTCAGATACAAAAAGCACCGTTTTGCCTTTTTTGATGCAAGAAGCAATGATATTTGAAATCGTTTGAGATTTTCCTGTGCCCGGAGGTCCTTTTATGACCAAATATTTATGTCTAAAAACACGGTCAATCGCTTCTGCTTGGGAGTTATCGGCGTCTAAAATATGGTCAATTTCCGATATGGGTACAGTATCCAATTGAAAGTGTTGCGTTGGTTCATCGGACGTGTCGAGGGTCAAAAGATTCCCAAAATTATCCAACAAGTTTTTAATCAAACCATGCTTGGAAGGTTGATGCTCCTGACTCCACCGAGCATCGTCTAAATCATGGTACATCATCAATTTTAGAAAAGAGAACAGATTGACTCTGACTTCATTGGGCAAAACTTTCCATCTTTTTTTATTTTTTACGGTGTTTTCAACAGCTTGAAAATAGTCTGAAATTTTATTGTTTTCATCGAAAACAGGTAATTTAATACCAAATTCAATGTCCATTTTTCTTTCCAGCGTATAATTTGATTCTATCGCTTCTCCATTGTATTTCAATTCAAATGTCGTTTCGCCATTAACAACACTTCTCACAATTTGAACAGGTAACAACAACAATGGAGACAATATTTCAACGTCACTGTGGTCCGTTTCAAACCATTTAAGCGCGCCAAGGGCTAAAAACAGGGCATTGATACCACGTTCTTCGATAAAGGATTTGGCTTCGCTGAACGTCTTGAAAATACGATGTTCCAATTCTTTTTCAGAATAATCTGTTTTGAGGTAAAAGACACTGCGAGAAGGTGTTTCTTCTACGCCCGTAGGTAAGAAGACACATTTTTTAGATTCTTCTATTAAATTTTGCAAGACAACTTCAGCAGTTGTTTCTTGCACAGTCAAACCTTTTGCCTTAAACTCTCGCAGTTTTAAAAGACCATTACTAAGCGTTAAATTGAGCAGTTCTTTTCTTAATGAATCGAGCATAAGCTATATTTTTTTGAAGCACTAAATTGAGTTTTATATGTTTGGTTTTGGGTAACTACTTTCCCCAAAAAACCATTCGGCGAGACAGCATATCAATAACATATTAAAATTTAAAAGTGTTGTCCTGACAATCTATGCTATCATAATTTTTATCTTGTATTTTGAAAGAAGTCACTTAATTATTTACTCCATTTTAACTTATAATGTTACTCTCTGCACATCAAACATACAAATAATTCAATATTTTATTATATAAAAAATAATAGTCTAAAGGATATTGGTCATTCCTAACTATATTCTATTGTTTTACATACTTTTCTACATTAAAAGAACAATAAGTCAGCCTTTTCGCCTTGACATATAACACAAAAATCAAACCAAAGAAATGTGGTTAGGAGCATTTTTTAACATTGCATTTTCTGGAAATAAATTGTCGAATGACTTAGGAGAAAAAAGGGAAGTGGGTAAAAAAGAAAGTGCGGAAAAGGGCTCGCTTAATAAAATACTATAATATTTCAAAAAATTAATTTCAATTTGTAATTTCTTAACAATCAATACTTTGAGCCACATAAAAAGCATCTTGCCAAGTATAAGTTTCTTTGTCAACAATAGAACATAGTTTAAAACCGCTCATGGTCAATAATAAGGTCATTTCATCTTTTGTAAAGGAACGTAAGGTGGCAAAGTCATTTCCAATTTCAATAAAAACATCGTTTTGTTTTTGAAAATAAACAGATGTCCAATCCCATGTCCAACCAGTTGACAAATTAGGTTTGCAAATACTGTCGCGTTTGTAATGATTTTGTTTGTACGTTGTTTCTAAAGTCGTTTTTGCTACTTTTTCAAAGGCATTGAAAAGAGGAACGGCATCAATGGCATCAAAAATCAATAAACCATTGGGTTTTAAGCATTTTTTAATGGATTGAAAACAAGAGAAAATATCTGAATTGGTCAATAAATAGCTAATCGTTCTACCTGTAATGAGAACAGCATCAAATGTTTGAGGCAATTGGAAATTGCGCATATGGTGTATAGATTGGGCATTAAAAAAGTATGTGGTAAGCGTTATAAAGTATGAGATATAAAAAAAGAGCCCCCCTCAGTAAAAAACGCATTTTTCATACTTCATCACCTTGATACATAAGGATTAATATTTTTCATTCCTCGTGATATACGGGTCATTTTCCTCTTCGTCAGCTTCCCAATTGTGTTGGGCTAACCACGCAAGAGTGACACCGCCAAAAATCATAAGCAGTCGTAGGACAAAGCCCAATGTTGGACCGCCTGCATCCAACCATACAAGCAAAGACAATTTGACACCGACTAAACTCAAAACGAGTGCCGATGCACCCATAAGGAATAACAGGAAGGCAGCTACTAATAATATCGTTTTTTTCATTTTTTTCTTATTTTGAATAAACGTTAAAGCAAAAAACTCGTTTTAACGCAAAGGAAACAAATGTAAAAGCATTTTGTTGGTGCGAAATTAAACAAACCCTTTAGATTTGCACGTCTTACCAAATAGAAAAATATGATTCAACTGATAGAGTGTCCGCGAGACGCTATGCAAGGCTTGCCAGATTTTATTGAAACTAATGTGAAAGCGGATTATATCAATCAACTTTTGCGTGTTGGGTTTCATACCATTGATTTCGGCTCTTTTGTGTCGCCCAAAGCGATTCCACAAATGCGTGATACGGCAGAAGTGCTCTCAAAATTAGATTTAACCACTACGCCAACAAAACTATTGGCGATTGTCGCCAATGAACGTGGCGCAGAACAAGCCGCGCAATTTACCGAAATTTCGTATTTAGGTTATCCGTTTAGTGTTAGCGAAACTTTTCAGTTGCGTAACACCAACGCAACGATTGAGGAGTCGGTGGAAAGGGTAAAATTCATTCAAGAGACATGCGTAAAGCATGGAAAAGAACTTGTTTTATACATTTCTATGGGTTTTGGCAATCCCTATGGCGACCCTTGGAATGCCGAAGTAGTGATGGAATGGGTGAGTAAATTATCAGATTTAGATATTCGTATTTTTTCATTGTCTGATACGGTGGGCGTCTCTAATCCACAAAGTATTCGTTATTTGTTCAGCAATCTTATTCCCGCTTATCCCAAACTCGAAATTGGTGCGCACCTACATACGCAACCTTTTAATTGGCGTGAAAAAATACAGGCCGCTTATGAAAATGGCTGTGTTCGATTCGATTCTGCCATGAAAGGTTTTGGCGGTTGCCCAATGGCAAAAGACGATTTGACGGGCAATATGGCAACAGAAAATTTAATATCGTATTTTACTGAAACTTCAGAATCTTTAAAAATAGACTTCCAACAATTTATTCGTTCATTGAGCATGGCAAATGATGTTTTTCCTCATTGATTCCTTTTTCATATACAATTTTTCCCTTTAATATCGTTATTTTTGCGTTTTAATAGACATGATGACTGGATTTTACTGATTTACAAGTCTATTAATGATTTAAATGATTTAAATGATTAAAATTCAGCCATCATTTCTATTATCTATAAAGGATCAAAAAAAATTAAAAGTTTCTATCGCCATGTCTCAACTCAAATTGAATCTTCTTTTTGTTTTTTTCTCATTTACATTGTCAAGTTCTTTTGCACAGTCTACACAAGATAGTTTAGTGGAATTATACACTCGTTACATGCAATTGACCACCAAAACAAGTCAATTGGACAGTATGCACAAGGTATTGGCTTCATTACAGACACAATATCAGAATTTTGATGCCATATTGAAGTCAAATAATGAATCCATGAAGCGTATCACAAATGCACAATTATTCTCTTATGATAGAACACTCAAACAGCAGCGTTCCAAAATCGTCAATACCATAGACTTTATTCGCAGTGCCAACACGAGCCTCAATGCCATGCAAGTCGTGGGCAGCGTGTCCAGTTATCTAGACCAAATTGGGCAGCTCAATAATCCATCAAACAGCGAATTGGGCTTCGCTCTTTCAGATGATATCGTCAAAATAATTGACGCACGTATTATAAGTCAGAAAAAGATAAAAACTGCTGACCCGAATAAATTTATAGCTATCGTCAAAGAAGTCCTAAATTCACCTGTTACAAATGCTTTTACCAAATCAATTCCTATTGTTAGTAATATTAAAGGTGTGATTGATTTAGTGATTAATTTAACGGCAACTGAAAAACGTGTTGAAATAGATGATTTCATTCAAGTTAAAAACGATATGAAAAAATATATCGAACACTACGAAGGTTTGGAACAAGCCAATTTGAACTTTACGTCAAATCTCAACAACTTAAATGTCCGTTTAGATGCTTTAAAATTGATTTTAAGGAATTACACAACAGAAAGATTACGCCCTATCAACCCCTCAGTAAACATAGACACTTTCCGCAATTTGACAAATTTGGTCAATCGACATTGTAACAAAGAAGACGCTGAAATGAAAGTAGATAGGATTATGGAAGAATTTAAGGACTCAAAAGGCGGTTTCAGTTATGAAAAAGCATTGAGTGACAAACGGTTATACTATCCCGAATTTGCGGTGAACCAAGCTCAAGTCATATATGACGAGTTAGAAAGTGTTTCACGCGGCTTTTTGTCCAATCTTTATACTTATCAAAAGAATATTGAAAAAGTTATGGCTAATTCTAAGAGTAACAAGTTGGGAGATGTCGGGAAAATAGATATAAAAATAAAAACCTTGAACGAGCAACTCAATAACGTGATAGAAGCCATAAAGAATAGTGTCAATTTGGAAGATTTGCAAAACAAATTGCACCGTATCAACAGCTTTATGATGCCTTAAACTTTGTTCATTCATTTATGTTTAATGGAACGCAACATGCGTCAATTGTCAAAATTTCACGCATGTTCTCTTTACACTTAACTTCACAATCACTATAAGAAAACAATGGAAAATATAGGATTATACGGAATAGCTTTTCTTTTAGGAACAGTAAAATTCTTGTTTGCAGCTTCGATTGTCAGTACAACCTCCCTTTCTCCTTTAGAAATAGCCGTTTCGACAGGTTTTGGTGCTATTGTAAGTTTTAATATCTTCTACTGGTCAAGTGGCTATTTTATGCGTATCGCTAAAGAAAAGAAAATTCGGGACATATATAATGGTACTTATAAGAAAAAGAATTCGTTTACGAAATTGAATAAGTGGATGGTCAAAACCAAAAAGTCAAAAAGTGGTTTTTGGCTTATTTGCATACTTGCACCTTTGTTTTTATCCATCCCAATTGGTACTATTATTGTTGCCAAATTTTATCGTCAACACCCACTAACTTATCCAGTTGCGATTATTTCCATCAGCATCTTAGCTTTTATTTTGGCATATTTGAATGAGGCTATTTTTGCATTGTTTAAATGACCCCCTTAGTATGTTATTGGTATATCACCCATCTAAACCATAATCTTTTATTTTACGATACAAGGTACGTTCAGAAATACCCAAATCTTCGGAAGCTTCTTTACGCCGACCATGGTGTTTTTTTAGAGCCAAAACAATGATTTCTTTCTCTTTTTCTGCCAAATTTAGGGAAGCATCTACCGCTTCAACTTTATTATCAAAATTATTGGATGGCGTATTTTGAATTATAATCGGCTGACTACTTTGTGACCTACCAGACGCATTATCCAAGGCAGAATCGTCATAAACTTCCTCAACATATTCATTTTCTCTATTGGGAAATCGACTCACATTTGCATCAAAATGACCATATTCGGGTCTTAATACTGAGGGGGCTGGTAAACCTAAATTATTGACAGTAAAAGAATTAGGCGGTGTAAGATTGTTGTTTTTTATTAAATCAGCTATCACAGTTTTCACATAATTTAAGTCATTTTTCATATCCACCAAAAACTTAAACATGATATCCCTTTCCTCAAAACTAGACTCGCCATTTGCACTCCTTTTCGCCGCAGGCAAACGGCTATTCAATAATTGTGGCATCTGCTCAATCAATTGCTCTGCCGTAATCGTTCTTTCTTGAGACAATACAGACAACCGTTCAGCAACATTTTTCAACTCTCGAATATTGCCGGGCCAATTATAACGCTCCAACAACAGCCGCGCCCGTTCCTCCAATCTAATAACATCGATGCGGTGGCTCTCCGCAAAATCAAGGCTAAATTTCCTAAAAAGCATATAAATATCTTCTGACCGTTCTTTCAAAGCAGGTACTTTTATCGGCACAGTCGACAAACGGTAGTACAAATCCTCGCGAAATTTTCCTTTTTGCACCGCATGAACCAATTCAATATTCGTTGCAGCAATCACCCGCACATCCGTTTTCTCAACTTTTGAAGCACCTACGCGAACAAATTCGCCATTTTCCAAAATCCGTAACAACATTGCTTGTGTATCAAGCGGCATTTCACCTATTTCATCAAGGAAAATAGTACCGCCATTGACAGTTTCAAAATAGCCTTTTCTTTCACTCACAGCACCTGTAAATGCGCCTTTTTCATGCCCAAAAAGTTCAGAATTGATGGTACCTTCCGGAATTGCCCCACAGTTGATGGCAATAAAAGGATTATGCTTGCGCCTTGATAATGAATGAATTATCTTAGAAAACGCCTCTTTTCCTACCCCACTTTCTCCTTGAATCAAAACAGACAGGTCTGTTGCAGCCACACGTACTGCTGTATCTAAAGCGGCATCGAGCAATTTGGATGTGCCAATAATGCCAAAACGTTGTTTTATAGCTTGAAGATTTGAACTCATATCTTTATTTCTGAATAATAAACGAGGAATTACAAAGTCGTTTTTTGTCTGTTTTAATAATTATTTTGAAAAGCACCCCCTCAGTACCGCCTTGCGGCATCCGAGATATTTTATTGAAAATCCATATTTTATGGGTCTTTTTTTATACTAAAATCCATTATGCTTGTGTTGCTCTTTCAGGTAGATTTTCAAAAGTAACTTTGCGATAAATATCTTTCAACAGAATTTCGCAATCCCTAATTGGAATTATCTCATCATCTTCAAAATACTCCATATCCAACCAAAGACGGTCATTTTCTTTGTCTCTTTCAAGTGACAAGATATATTTCTCCGATTGAGCAATAAAAATGATTTGTTTTAAACTTTTTAGTGTTTTATAACAACGCATCTTTGTCGTCAAATCACGTTTTTCCGTTGATTCTGATAAAACCTCAACGACAATAGCAGGATTTATCGTTGCTTTTACGTTCTTCGACATTTGCTTTAAATCATGTTCTCCGCAAACTATAATATGGTCAGGATAGAACATTTTACGACATTCCTCAATCCAAAGCTCGCGGTCACCTGCATAAATATTACAATCTTTGTCATAAATGCAGTTGTAAATCAAACCCGTAAGATTTGTACAAATCAAACCATGTTGTTCCGTAGCAGATTGAATATCAATGACTTCGCCATCATGATATTCCAAACGTCTTTCGCCGTCGGCAATCATTTCTAAATAGGCTTCAAGCGAAACACGCTGTTTTATTGGTTCGTCTTCAACCTCTTTTTGCTTAGACAAAGACTCATATTTTGCTTGGGATTCATTCAGTTCTTCCATTTTTGTATGTTGTTTTAAGTTTTTAAATTTTACTGATGGATATAATAATGTCGATTGACTAATGCCTATTGACCAACCAACTCTCCAATCAACGTCGCACTTGTCGCACTATTGACTTTTACAAAACAATAATCCCCTGCTTTCAAGCCCTCTGTTTTTGGAAAAACAAGCATTTTGTTTTGTGTATTACGACCTTTAAACTCTTTATCAGATTTTTTAGAATTGCCTTCAATCAAGACTTTAAATGTTTTACCAATCTCTAATTTATTGTGTTCCAAAGAAATATGATTTTGCAAACGCACGATTTCATTCAAACGGCGTTTTTTTACATCTTCAGGAATATCATCTTCATATTTCTTTGCCGCAGGTGTACCCGGACGTTCAGAATACATAAACATATAAGACATAGAGTATTTGGCAAACGACATCATGCTGATGGTTTCTTCGTGTTCTTCCTCTGTTTCACCACAAAAACCAGCAATAATATCACTCGAAATCGCACAATCGGGCATGATTTCATATACGCGTTTGATTTTATCCATATACCACGGACGGTCATACGTCCGATTCATACGTTTCAAAATACGTGAATTGCCAGACTGAACAGGAAGGTGTATATACTTGCAAATATTTTCATGCTTTGCCATCATAAATAACACATCGTCTGTAATATCTTTTGGATGTGAAGTAGAAAAACGAACACGTAAATCAGGATGAATCGTTGCTACCATTTCGAGTAGCATGGCAAAATTGACTTTTTCAACGACATCAGAATCTAAAATAGCCCCCTCAGTATTTTCCCTTTCTGAAGCTTTATTTTTCTCCGCTGACCACTTATAAGAATCCACATTTTGACCCAATAAAGTCACTTCACGGTAACCTTTTTCGTACAAATCTCTTGCTTCAGCAATGATACTGAGGGGGTCGCGTGAACGTTCCCGTCCGCGCGTGTAAGGCACAACACAAAATGAACACATATTGTCGCAACCTCGCATAATGGAAATAAAAGCCGTAACACCATTCGTATCAAGGCGCACAGGGGCAATATCGGCATAAGTTTCTTCTCTCGACAAAAAGACATTTACCCCTTTTTCACCGTCTTCTGCACCGCCAATTAAGTTCGGTAAATCACGATACGCATCAGGACCAACGACCAAATCAACGAGTTTCTCTTGTTCCAAAAACTTAGATTTCAAACGTTCTGCCATACAACCCAAAACGCCGACCAAAGAGCCTTGTTTTTTCGTTGCTTCAAAGACCCGAAGGCGTTTACGCACCGTATCTTCTGCTTTTTCACGTATCGAACAAGTATTGACGAGTATCAAATCAGCCGCTTCCATAATACGCGTTGGACGATAGTTCGCATCAGCGAGAATAGAAGCCACAATTTCAGAATCCGAAAAATTCATTTGACAACCATAACTTTCGATGTAAAATTTCTTTGATTGATCTGCTTCCGTAAGTGCGTCAAATTCAGCGAATAATACTTCGCCTTGACGGTTTTCGTCCATTTTTTTGCCACCAATATTCAGCAATTCAAGAGTTGGGTTGCTATCGTACATTATTTTTTATTTTTCAAGTATTGATTTTATTATATCTTAATTTTTAAGCCCGCAAAGTTAACCTTTTTTGACAAAAGTCGTGACAAAATGTCAGTCATTTATCCCCCCCTCAGTATTTTCAGTAAAAAAATCTTAACCTTTTGGTTAAGTGAAAATAAAAACCCATTTTCACGACATTAATACATCATTAAGACATTTTAATACAGCGCAAATCTTTAAACCAATTGCATCATGCACAGAGAAATTGACGGATGGTATAGTCCACGCCTCAACAAACATATGGAAATCGCCTCTTATGGGCATTTTGGTTTCGCTTTGCTTTTAGTGCCGACAGCGGCAGCCGATTACCTCGAATATGAGCGTTTTCAGCTCATAAAAGCTATTGAACCGTTGATAAATGAAGGAAAAGTAAAGGTTTTTAGCATCAACTCTATCAATATGGAGTCATGGATGAATCGCCAAATGCACCCACGACATAAAGCGATTCGGCATCAACAATTCAATGATTACGTATTCAACGAAGTACTCCCTTATATTCATACTAAAACGAATCATGACACACCGATTATCACGTGCGGTGCCAGTTTCGGTGCTTTACATTCGATGAATCTGTTTTTGAAACGTCCCGATTTAATCAGTGGGGTCATTGCAATGAGTGGATGTTACGATTTAACGAGTTATACTGACGGGTACTTCGATGAAGATGTGTATTTCAATTCGCCCGAACATTATATGCCTGACTTGAACGATGAATATTTTTTGCCACGCATCAAAGGGGCTAAAAAAATTCTCATTTCGACAGGTTCTGGTTCGTTTGAAACGCCTCATGCGAGTCGTCGTTTTGCACATATTTTAGATGCGAAAGGGATTCCAAATGAACTTGATGTTTGGGGTACTGATATGCCACATGATTGGGATACGTGGCGCAAGATGTTGCCTTATTATTTGCAGTCAAAGTTTTAAAGATGAAACCCACAAAAAAAGAGGTTGTCCGTTATCACGAACAACCTCATTATTTTATATATTGGAAAGCAATTACATCATGCCACCCATGCCGCCCATGCCTTGACCGCCGCCGTGAGAATGTCCTTCTTCTTTCGCTGGTAAGTCGTTGATGACACACTCGGTTGTCAAAACCATACCTGCAATGGAAGAGGCATTTTCCAAAGCAATACGTGTTACTTTAGTTGGGTCAATGACACCTGCAGCTTTCAAGTCTTCATAAACATCAGTACGCGCATTGTAGCCATAAGCACCTGTGCCATTTTTGACATTCATTGAGACAACCGAACCTTCAACACCTGCGTTTTCAGCAATGATGCGAAGCGGTGATTCTAGAGCCTTGCGGATGATGTCAATACCTGTTGTTTCGTCAGCATTTACACCAGACATACCGTCCAAAATAGAGATAGCGCGAACCAAAGCCACACCACCACCTGCAACGATGCCTTCTTCGATAGCGGCACGTGTTGCGTGTAACGCATCGTCAACGCGGTCTTTTTTCTCTTTCATTTCAACTTCAGTCGCTGCACCGATGTAAAGAACAGCAACACCACCTGCCAATTTAGCGAGGCGTTCTTGCAATTTCTCACGATCATAGTCGCTGGTCGTTGTTTCGATTTGACCTTTGATTTGGTTGATACGCGCTTTCAAGTCATTTTGGTCACCTTTACCATTGATAACCGTCGTGTTATCTTTGTCAACAGTGATTTTTTCGCAGTTACCTAAGTGTTCCAAACCTGTGTTTTCAAGTTTGTAACCTTGCTCTTCAGAGATGACAGTACCACCTGTTAAGATAGCAATGTCTTCCAACATCGCTTTACGACGGTCACCGAAACCTGGTGCTTTGACAGCAACAACCTTCAAACCAGCGCGTAAACGATTGACAACCAATACGCCCAATGCTTGAGAATCCACGTCTTCTGCGATAATCAATAACGGACGACCCGTACCCAATGCTTTCTCTAAAATAGGCAACATTTCTTGCATATTGCTGATTTTCTTATCATAAATGAGGATAAGCGGGTTTTCGTACTCTGCAACCATTGTGTCAGCATTCGTAACGAAATAAGGCGACAAATAACCTCTGTCGAATTGCATACCGATTACTTCCTCAACATAAGTGTCTGTACCTTTTGCTTCTTCAACCGTGATAACGCCGTCAGTTGACACACGTTTCATAGCATCAGCAATCAACAAACCGATTGTATCGTCGTTGTTAGCAGAGATAGCCGCAACTTGTTGAATTTTGTCGAAATCGTTGTGAATGTGTTCTGTTTGCGCTTTCAAGTTTTCAACAACTTTAGCCACAGCCTTGTCCATACCCCGTTTCAAATCCATAGGGTTAGCACCCGCAGCAACGTTTTTCAAACCTGCGCGTACCATTGCTTGAGCCAAAACAGTTGCCGTTGTCGTACCGTCACCAGCTGCATCAGCTGTTTTAGAAGCCACTTCCTTCACCATTTGAGCACCCATATTTGCGATAGGATCGCTCAATTCGATTTCTTTCGCTACAGTAACACCGTCTTTAGTGATTTGTGGTGCACCAAAACTTTTTTGGATAACAACGTTACGACCTTTAGGTCCCAGCGTTACTTTTACTGCATCTGCCAACGCGTCGATACCGCTTTTCAGTTTTTCGCGGGCGTCGGTATTAAAACTAATTTCCTTAGCCATATTAAATTTTGAAATTAATAATTAAACAATTAAGAATTTGAATAATTATGAATTATGAATTATGAATTATTTTAAGCCTAATTCCTAATTCCTAATTCCTAATTAAAGAATGATGAGGATGTCGTCCTCTCTCATGATGAGGTAGTCCTCACCTTCGTGGCTCAATTCCTGTCCAGAATATTTGCCATACAATACGATATCGCCTACGCTGACCGTCAAGGCTACGCCTTCTTTACCGGGTCCAACGGCGACGACTTCGCCACGTTGTGGTTTTTCTTTTGCTGTGTCCGGGATGATAATACCTCCCTTTGTCTTCTCCTCCGCTGGAGCGGGTTTCACAACTACTCTGTCGTTTATCGGCTTCATAGTCTCTTAAATTTTTAGTTTTGTTAAATGAATTAAATAAAGTTTGACAAAAAATAACAATAAAAAACATCGTTAGCTGGATGCATGATATTTGCTACTATCCATCATTTCTTGTGCCAACCGATTTCTGACTGACATAATTTCAGTTGCGCCTCAAAAAGTCGGCAAATGTAGCTATTTATACTGAGGGGGGGCATTTTGACATGTTATTTTGTCAAAAAATAAAAATTACTTCAAAACAAAAAGAAAACAGAATCTTAAAGTGACGTACGGGGCGCATAATGTCGTCCAGCAAAACTTTTTTCAAAATCTTTTTTTCCTCCATCCGTACGGTCTATGTAGAACCGATTTGAGGATTTTTCAAAACCGATAAGCAATTTTTCACCTTTTGTATTTGACAATTCAACACCAAAATCTGCCGCTGTTGTTTTTGATAAATCAAAGGTCAAAAACAGTTCATTTGTAACAGTAGTCGGTTTTAAATTTAGTGATTCCGAAATAATTTGTGCAGAAATATCTTGCGATACCCCCCTCAGTATGTCCGTCTCTTTTACGGCTTTTTGAACCAGACGAATGCCTTGCGGTGTGTTTGCCAATGTCAATTCACGCGGTAAAGTCATCGCACTCCGCCACGCAAGTCCCCAAACGGTGCTATCTGGATAGTATTGATAAAATAAATGGTATTCGCCTTTGAAATAAACCATGCCATTTGGGTCATTCATCCAGCCCGTTTTTGGCGCAAAATGGTATTGTGGGCGGTGTTGTTCAACGACTGTTACCGTTTTCTTTTCCCTTGAACAAGCATATATAAAGGCTATGACGATAAAAATGTTATTATTTTTTTCATAATGATATTGTTTTTTATTTTTTGATGACTATTTCTGTAGCTTTTCCTTTAGCTTCTTCATTTTTTGAGACATAAATGAAGCCCCATCAGCAACAAAAGAAGCATCAGAACCATAGGCAATCATTCGTATACCAAGGTCATGATATTTTTGATAATCTTCGGAATCAAAAAGATAAATGCCGGTCGCTTTTCCAGCATTTCGGGCTTCATGGATAATGTCTTGCAAGGCTTTTTTAAAGCGGGGGTGGTCATACTGTCCGAAAATACCCAGAGCTAAAGAAAGATCGGCGGGACCAATAAACAACACATCTACGCCATCAACGGCAGCTATTTCCGTCAAATGATTCAATGCTTCAGCCGTTTCGATTTGAACAATGCCCAAAATATTATCCTTTGCGTTTTCAAAATAAGTCGTAAAGTTTTGGGCATATTGCGTGGTTCTCACCATTTTTGCGACGCCACGATTGCCGATTGGCGGATAATGTAAACCATAAACGACTTTTTGCGCTTCACTCTGATTATTGATTTTTGGACACATAATGCCTTCTGCCCCAAAATCTAATATACGATGTATGCGTTGACCTTCAGTACTTTCTACCCGCACCAAAACGCCAGCAGACGTATGCTCCAGGGCTTGAATTTGAGATAAGACATCTTTTTCAGCCCCTAAACCATGCTCCAGGTCAATTAAGACCCAATCAAAGCCAGATAGCCCTACAATTTCTGCCGTTATGGCACTGCCCAAATTGAGCCAGCAGCCATTTAGCGTTTCTCCTTGTTTAAGTCGTTGTTTTAGGTTTTTCATTTTGTCAATTATAGACCCCTCAGTATTTTGACCATATAGAGTCCAATTTTTGTTTTTGTTTTATGTTTTTCAACAAAATTTTATAGAGCAATTTTGATAAATATGCTTATAACTAAATATTTACGGATGGAAATAAAGAGTAAATGGGTTAAATACCATGAATAGGAATTACAAAGTGCAAATTAATAAAAGTGACTCTTTTAAAGCGCTTCTAAAATAGAAAAATGAATTTCTAAATAGAAGTCGTGGTTATTTCAAGATACTTTCACTTCAGTCAACATGACAAAATAGGATGCTTTACTATAATTGTTGAAGAACCTTATTAGTTTTGTGAAAAATTTATTCAATCATATATCTACGAAATCAACATGTCCATTACGCTCATCATCATCATCATAACAGTCTTGTTTTCGATGCAAGCCTTCAACAACTCTGCTATTTTTGATAAATTCAAGCACAGTCCCTACATCGAATATCGCAACAAAGAGTATTATCGGTGGATAACTTCTGGTTTTTTGCACGTTGATTACATACATTTGGGTGTCAATATGTTTGTTTTTTATCAATTTGGCGGTGCCGTTGAGAGCATTTATCAAGGTCTGTTTGGTGCCGTTGGTGGCAGTATGTTGTTTCTTTTTATGTACTTGACATCTATCGTAGCAGGCGATTTAATCACTTTTTTTAAGCAAAAAGACAACGCTTATTATACCGCAGTCGGTGCTTCTGGTGGCGTTTCAGGTGTTTTATTTGCCTATATTTTGTTCAACCCTTGGGCGGAAATGGCTTTGTATGGTATTATTCCTTTCCGCGCCATTGTCGGTGGTGTGTTATATATGGCTTATGAACAATGGGCGAGTCGCAACTCAAAGGATAATATTGGTCACGATGCGCATTTTTTTGGAGCAATAGCGGGTGTACTTGTAACACTTGTTTTAGAACCTCGAATTTTTAGTTATTTCATCAATCAACTCATGAACGAATCTCCTTATTGGTAAACTATTTATATGTTCTTCATACTTTCTAAACTGCTTTATTTTCTCTTACAACCTTTAAATTGGTTGATTGGACTACCTATTTACGCCATTTTCACTAAAAATGCGCGAAAAAAGCGGCGTTTACTGAGGGGGTGCTTTGTGTTATTGGTATTGATAACTAACCCTTTTTTAGGCAATCGGATTTTTCATGCTTTTGAAGCTGAATCTGTTTCGATGAGTGGATTACGTGATACTTTTGATGTCGGTATTGTATTAGGCGGTTATACAAAAGGTGGGACATATGCTGAAGACCGGTTGAATTTCTCCTATGCTGCCAATCGTTTGACTGACGCTATTCAATTATACAAAAGGGGCATCGTCAGAAAGTTATTGATAAGTGGCGGCGATGGCAAATTGATGGGTACGTCTTATCTTGAATCTGAATTAGCTAAAAATTTTGCGCTCGATATGGGGGTCAAACCTGAAGACTTATTGATAGAAGATAATTCACGTAATACGCATGAAAATGCGATTTTTTCAAAACAAGTACTAGAAAAACAAGGTATTACAAATGCCAAAATTGTAGTTTTTACATCTGCTTCTCATATTCCTCGCGCCATGGGTTGTTTCCAAAAAATTGGTCTCAATCCTTACCCCTTTCCAACGAGCTTTGTTGCTAACCGCTTAACTGCCCAACCTGAAACTTGGTTATTGCCTAACCCAGAAATGATTAGAAATTGGGAAAGCTTTATTAAAGAGTGGATTGGTTCAATGGTTTATAAAATCCAGGGTTATACATAATTATGAATTATGAATTATGAATTATGAAAAAGCGACTTTTTTACTGAGGGGTCGCCTTTTTCATATTTTATATTGACAATCAATATTTTATGTATTCTTCAATACTAAATATAGCCATTCCGCATATAACTTTTTTGAAACACATAGACATATAGAAAACATAGCTTTTTATAAGAAAAATGCACCAAAAACTATGTTTTCTATGTTTCTATGTGTTTCAAAGAAATCATATACGGCATTGCGGTACTAAACAATTGCCTGTCTGATTTTCACCAACTTTTCCAGCAAACCTTCCAATTTGTCCAAAGGCAACATATTTGCCCCATCACTCTTGGCTACTGAGGGGTTCGGATGAGTTTCGATAAACAAACCATCCACGCCCACAGCAACAGCGGCACGTGCAATGGTCTCAATTAAGGCAGGTTTGCCGCCTGTTACACCCGATTTTGAATTGGGCTGTTGCAAGGAATGCGTACAATCCATGATAACGGTAGCGCCCAGTTGTTGCATTTCTGGAATATTGCGATAGTCAACCACCAAATCTTGATAGCCAAATGTGTTGCCACGCTCCGTTAACATCACTTTTTCGTTTCCAGAATCAATCACTTTTTGCATCGCATGAGCCATCGTTTCACTGCCTGCAAATTGTCCTTTTTTGATATTGACAACCTTTCCTGTTTTGGCAGCAGCCACCAAAAGACTGGTTTGCCGACATAAAAAAGCAGGAATTTGGAGAATGTCAACGTACTCGGCAGCCATTGCCGCTTCATCGTCTGAGTGAATATCCGTCGTTGTTGGTAAATGATATGTATGACCTATTTTTTGAAGAATTTTTAAGGCTTTTTCGTCACCAATGCCTGAAAAAGAGTCAATTCGAGACCGATTCGCCTTGCGATACGACCCTTTGAAGATATAAGGAATCTGCAAACGGTCGCAAATCGCTGAAATACGTAAAGCAATTTCAATGGATAAATCCTCGCTTTCAATCGCACAAGGACCAGAGATGAGGAAAAAATTCCCACTATCAGTATATTTAATTTTAGGTATAAGATTGATGTTCATTGTTTATTTTTGTAAGATAATTAATTCAATGTCAAACATTTAGGCATTTTCTAAATGTCCTAAACGAGCGTTTTAACTAAATGGTTTTCAAGTAACATTTTAGCAATTCTGTCTAATTTATCTTCATGCATATTAGCAGTTTTGATGCCCGCCTGACGTAAATTCTCTAAATTTTTTGGGCTGATATCCTCCATTGCCGGATTTGCATCCCCAAGTTCGGGCATAATGCGAAAATATTGGTCGGTGCAATCAATTGTTTTAAACAATTTCATCAATTGATAATCCACTGTTTCTGAAACGCCCGTCATCATAATATCAATAATCGGCTTTACCCACCTCAAAACGCCCCATTTTTTGGCATCAGAAAAAAGGTATTTTGTCTTAATTTCACCCGTTCCAATACTCACAATCATAAGGCGGTCTGCCCCAAGCAATTGCTGTTCCTCATCCCTAAATATTTTTAAGGCTTCAATAAAAGCACACATTGTTGGATTATTGGCAAACAAACCACCGTCAACTGTATGCAATAAAAAATCGTCTCCTGCATGTGCAACGGCGGGTGGAAAATAGGTCGGTGCCGCAGAAGTGGAACGGCAAACTTCCCACAGTAGAAAATCTCTGCTTTCTTTTTTTAGGGCATCATGCGATGTAAAAAAAACAGCTTGACGTTCTTGAATATCATAGCTTGTAATTAAACAAGGTTTCAGCATTTCGCTCAAACGTGTCTCTTTTAAGTAAGATTTTAACACCTCTGCAATACTTTTGTCGCCAAACATTGAACCCCCAATGCCTTGTAAAAAACCTGGCAAACGACCGTTAAAAGTAGGTTTGAATATACTTTTGCCATTTTCCAAATACAAACCCACGGCTTCGCTTGCTGAAAAACGCGGATACGTTGGGTCATTTTCACTTGGACAAAGTAAGATACAAGCCAAAATGCCCCCTGTCGAAGTACCCGCGATCATATCGAAATATTCACCTAAACGAAGGGGTTTTTCTCGTGGCGCACCATGTTTTTTAGTGTATTGGTCATTCAGTTTTTCTTCCAAAGCTTCCAATACTTTACTTGTCAAAATACCTCGAATGCCCCCACCATCAAGAGATAAAATGCGTTTAAGTTTCTTTTTTTCCATGAACTGTATATTAAAAAATTGTTTTTCAATAGCAAAATTAGTAGAATAAATACGTTTTTTGCCTGTTTTGCTTGAAATGTGTGTTTTGTTATCAATTATTTTTGGTTTTATGAAATGTCAAACGCACAAAGCGTTTTGAGAACGCATCTAATTTATATCGTTCATCAATCCTGAAGCCAACGACCCAACAGATTTGTTTTTGAGCGGTTTCTAAAATCCAAATTTTCTCTTTGTCAAAAATTGATAGTTTTTGAAGCCTAAAAAAATCGCTCAATAATTGACTTTTTCCACCCATGCCAAACGGTTGAAAACGGTCACCTTTTTGCCATTTTCGCAAAGTCAAAGGAAAAGAAAGCTTATCGGCATCAAGCAAAACCTCATTAGGATTTTTTGTTAAAGACTCTTGTTTTTCGTTTAAATAAGTAAAAACAAGATCAAAATTGCTGCCTCTCACCAATACTTCATCTTTGTAAATAGTAAAGAACATTTCTGAAGTGTTATTCAACAAATGAGGTACAACAATGTAAAAACTTCTATCAATCAATAACTTGTATGAATGTGAAAAAAATAAAGCACCTGTCTTCACGTCTTCTTGCAAAATTTGAGTAATTTGGTCATTATTGAAACCAAATTCTTTTAAAAACTCAAAAAGAATGGTTGATACTGAGGGGTATGTTTTTAATTTATTTCTATCAATAAACAATTGATTGTCAACGGCATGACTGACGTCTTTTTTTATAATGTCTATAAAAAAATTCATCAAAGTCTGTGTTTCCGCCAATCGCTGAATTGTCTCATTGGCTGTATTTTCAAAATTAGTATTAATTTTTTTTAAGATTGGAATAACGTGATGTCGAATATTGTTTCGTGCATATGTATCCGATTGATTGGAAGAATCTTCTCGAAATGGGAGGTTTTCATCCTTCAAAAAAGCAACAATTTCTTCTTTTTTTGCCCACAACAAAGGGCGAATAAGGGCATTATTTTTCGGTTTTATACCCGTCAGTCCCAACAATCCAGAACCTTTTGAAAAGTTATACAAAACCGTTTCGATGTTATCGGAAGCATGATGCGCCGTTAAAATATAATCATAATTCAAAGTGTTTCGCAATGCCTCAAACCATTCATAACGCAAGTTACGCGCAGCCACTTGAATGGATAATTTATGCTCTAAGGCATACCCTTTTGTGTCGAATTTCTTTGTGTAAAAAGGCACTGCCCAAAGTGCTGCTAATGATTTTACAAAAGCTTCATCACCTTCAGACTCTGTACCACGTAGCTGAAAATTGCAATGCACTATTGAAAAATGATACTCATTGAGATGCAAAAGTTGACATAAAACGACAGAGTCCACGCCCCCACTAACTGCCACCAGTAGTCCATCATTTTTTGTAAACAATTGATTGTCAAGTATATATTTAATAAATTTATTTTTCAATAGAAAGAAAATTTTGGATGAGTAACATGTTTTACAAAATTCAGACTAAAAATACAAAGACGATAAGACACCATCATGTATCTTATCGTCTTTGTGTTGAATAAAAAATACTAACAAAATCTACCCCCCCGCTTTCTTTGTTTGGGCATACCCCTCAGTCATCAACATTTGCAGCACTTTGTCGCGCTGATTGCCTTGTATCAACACCTCGCCATCTTTGACTGAACCGCCTACCCCACACTTGGTTTTGAGCAGTTTGCCCAATGCCTCCAATGTTTCGTTCGTGCCAACAAAGCCTCGAATCACCGTCGCTTCTTTATTCCCTTTCAATCTTTCCAAATGAATACGGAGTTTTTGATTGCCTTTCGGCAAATCCTGAGATACCCCCTCAGTATCTTCGTATTGATACTCAAAATCGGGGTTTGTTGAATAGACAACACCTGTTCGATTTTTTTTACTCATAACTTATTGGTTATTGGTGAATTGGTTATTGGTGAATTGGTTATTGGTTGATAACTATAGTCAATTGAAAATAGTTTGCCTAAAAGCATTGTCGCAATAAAATGATTTTCAACGTTTTAAATTATACATTGTCAATTATCTATTAAAAAACAACCAATTCACCAATAACCAATTGACCAATAACCAATTCAATGCAAATGAGAAGAAATGAGTTTCAAAAATTCATTTCTTGTTTTTTCATCATCTTTAAAAAGACCTGTAAAAGCGGAAGTTGTCGTAGCGGAATTTTGTTTTTGAACGCCACGCATCATCATACACATATGGCGTGCTTCGATAACAATAGCGACACCCAAAGGCTGCAATGTGTTTTGAATGGCATCCAAAACCTCTTGTGTCAACCGTTCTTGCACCTGTAAACGACGTGCAAAAACATCAACAATACGCGGAATTTTTGACAATCCAACGATGTAACCATTCGGAATGTAAGCAATATGCGCTTTGCCGAAAAAAGGCAACATGTGATGTTCACACATTGAATATACTTCTATGTCTTTGACAATGACCATTTCGCTGTAATCCTCCTTGAACATAGCCCCCCTCAGTATTTTAGCGGCATCTTTGGTATAGCCACTTGTCAGAAACTGCAAGGCTTTTGCGACACGTTCAGGTGTTTTTAACAAACCTTCGCGTTCAGGATTTT
This sequence comes from Saprospiraceae bacterium, assembly GCA_043744455.1. Lineage (GTDB taxonomy): Bacteria > Bacteroidota > Bacteroidia > Chitinophagales > Saprospiraceae > JAAFJT01. The sequence goes on from JAYTUQ010000200.1 coordinate 26,680, forward strand.
CGCCCAATTTGGTTAGAATATCTGTATAAAAGTCTGCAATGTCTTGCGTGGTTTGCATGTTATATTTTTCCACATTTGAATAATTTGTAAAGTCTGTAGATACCATGTGTGCTAAAGGGAATTTGCAGCATAGAAAATACTACAAACCATTGATTTTAAAAAGTTTACGATAATTTTAAGTACAAGACAAACAGTATTGCTTACGCACGATTAGAAGTTATGCTTCGCCATAATATTCCGCAAAAATAGTTTCTGTTTCCACCAATTTCACACAATGCAAATGTGCGCCTTCAGCTATGATGTATTTTTCAAGTTGCTGCCAAATCAAAATGACCAAGTTTTCAGTTGTTGATTGGAGGTGTTTTGGAATAAAATCGACATCTAAATTTAGGTTGGAATGATCTAGTTTTTCTGTTACAACATCTTTTATCAGTTTGCCCAATTTTTTGGCATCCATTATAAATCCTGTTTGCGGATGTGGATAACCTTTAACAGTTACAAACAAGGTATAGTTGTGACCATGCCAGTTTTTATTTGAGCACTTTCCGAAAACTTCGATGTTTTGTTCTTCGCTCCAATCAGCGACCCAAAGTTTGTGCGCGGCATTGAACCGTTCGACACGTGTGAGATAAACCATGATGAGTGTGTTTTAATTTTTTACACGCAGGAACTACGACTGCGTTATGAATGATGAAATATGAATACTGATAACAAAGTTATGCGTCAATAATCGTCGTGAGTCATTTTATAACCCATTGATAATTAATATTTTATCAAAATAACCAATGACTGTCTAACTATTGTTTTTGAGGAAAAAGCAAGATTCTATCCGTATTTTCATCCGTTGCCCAATCCACACGGACATAAGCCTCATCTAATGCTTCAACGCTTACACCGATGTAATCAGGCTGAATCGGTAACTGACGATTGAAATGGCGATCCACTAAAACGAGTAATTTTATGGATTTTGGACGACCATAATGATTCAATGCGGCTAAAGCGGCTTGAACAGACCGCCCCGTATAAGAAACATCATCAACCAATATGACCCTTTTATCTGCTATAAGGAAAGGCATGTCATTGACATTTGCCACGAGTGGTTTATTCGATGTTCTGAAATCATCGCGATAGAAAGTAATATCCAATTTGCCAAAAGGAATATTTATGGCATTCTGTATGTCATCTAATTTTTCAATTAAACGTTCCGCCAATTGAGCACCGCCCATTTGAATGCCTATGATACAGGTATCTTGAAAATCGTCGTAATCTTCAATGAGTTGATAACAAAGTCGCTCGATTGTCAAGTCGAATTGAGTACCTTCAGAAATAATGCGCATATTTTCCATCGGTGCAAAGTTATTGAGTTCTAACGTTATCGAAACTATGGTTTGTTAAAAAAATCTTTAACAAAAAAACTCTTTTAAACCATTTTTATACTGAGGGGGTCTCTAAATCGGTAAATATAATGGATGTATCCGCTTTTCTGTAGGATAAAGCAAGTAATCAATATAAAAATAAAACCTATAGCAGCGTTTTTGAATCACCCATCGTTCACAAGACAGTTTGTCCGTGGATAGTTAATGAAACACGTAACATTACTGTTTGCTGTTAGACAGATTCGTTAGATTATGTTAATGCAGAAGATTCTGATTTTAAAGTTTTGTCGATAAAAATTAATCATACTGCTAAAATCATATTAAGCCGAAAATAAATATTTAAAAAGCTATTGACTTATTGAGATAATAGCCTTAAATTTGAAGATAATTTTTTTAGCAAAAAATTGTGTCCTTTCGTTGAAACGTCAGTATGAAAACATACTGACGTTTTTTTTATTTATATTTTTACTAAACAATAAATTTAGTTAAAAAGCAAAGAAATTACCTATTTTTTATTGGATTACGTAACTAACCAATATAGGTTAGCGTATTGAACATCATCATTAGATATAATTCATTTACCACACGTCTGTGTATCACTTTTATCAATCAAAGGTTTTCTTCTTATGAAAAAATTCATCACTCTACTCTTGTTTTTAACGACAACACTCACGCTTTCTGCTCAAGTTCCACAAGCTATTTGCTATCAAGCAGTAGCCACTGACACGCGCGGCAATGAATTAGTTAGCCAATCCATTAAAGTTAGAATCTCCATTTTAAAGGGTTCAACTGCTGGCTCTGAAGAATGGGTCGAAGTTCATTCTGTGTTGACAGATGGTTTCGGTTTATTTGACTTGATGCTGGGCACTGGGTCGCGTGTCAGCGGTGCTCAAACCACATTTAACAACATAAAATGGGGTTCTGACAAATATTATCTTAAAATCGAAATGGATATTACGGGCGGCACCAACTATATTTTGATGGGTACCAATCAAATGGTTTCTGTGCCTTATGCGCTTTATGCTGATAAATCTGGTTCAGCAGCTGTGGCGGACTCCGCGCGCATTGCTTTGACTGCAATAACAGCGAATAACGCTTTGAGTGCCAATTTTGCTTTAACCGCTCGTCGTTCAGATACGGCGCAATTTGCTTGGTTGGCAGATAGTTCACGTAGGGCTCATACTGCTATCAGCGCACAAACAGCGATTACAGCAAATACTGCAGTCAGTGCGCAAACAGCAATAAGTGCGCAAACGGCAATTAGCGCACAAACGGCAATCACTGCCAATACAGCACGTCGCTCGGATACAGCAACTTTTGCTTGGTTAGCAGACAGTTCTAGAAGAGCAAATACGGCAACAAGTGCGCAAACGGCAGTTAGTGCGCAAACAGCTATAAGCGCACAAACGGCAGTGACCGCTCAAACTGCCTTAGACGACCGCGATAGAGACCCTGCTAATGAAATTCAATCTTTAACTTTTGATACATTGACAAGTACCTTAAAATTGTCAAAAAACAATGGTCAATTTGATCAAGTTAATTTTTCTTCAACACCATTGCGGGCACCTGGTGCTACGATTGAATTTCCTTTTGGTATTCAAGGAGAAGCCGTCTTGGTTGCGTCAAACTTTACTGTACCGTTTAACAAAACACTTTTTATTACAGCTGTAAATAATCCGATAGTCATGTCAGACGGCAAAAACCTGCTTCTTGAACCCGGTATGCCTATGATTCCGACAGGCAAGACGATTCAAAGCTGTTTTTGTAGTGGTATTTTAATTGAAAATCAAAAATATGCAGAACCCATCATGCTTGATTTTTCAGATTCTAATGCTGAATTTACGGTTCCAACTGGAAAATCACTCATACTCAAAAGCGGTACAAACGGCTCACGTGATATGTCATTTTTGATTGATGGGACGAATTACAGTTTTTTTTCAGGGGCAAGTTCATCACCGCGTTCAGTGGTTATTCCTGAGGGAAAAAAAATACGTAAAGGTTTAACGAATGTCGGCAGTTTCTATGTTACAGGGTATTTGCTTCAAAAATGAGATTGATTTCTTATACTTAATTTTCTGAAAATTCATTTTTTAAGTCAAAAACTGGATTTTTTTAGAAAAAACGCCCTTTATACTGAGGGGGGTACTTTTTAATAAAAACAGTTAGAAATCAATTTTTGAGCAATGAAAAAAATAATAACATTTCTATTCATATTGACTTTTGGCATATACTCTGTTAAAGCACAGCAAATAAAACGCTCAACTTTAACCAGTATTGGTAAGCTAAAAACCTTTGAGCCATTTCGGGTCAGTTGGACGGCGGGCAGTTGTCCTGGTTGCAATGTTCTGCATCCATCAAATCCCGCAACCGCCCCTTATTTACGTCAAGGATTTCAACAGCCGCCTTTTAATGGTAATGCACCCGGTTGTCCTTCTTTGACGCCTACTTTCAATATCATTCCTTTTGTATCACCTACTTGTGGAACTAAATTCGACGTAGAGTATACAGGTATACAAACGCCAAGCTTGATTGTCGAGTGGAATTTTGGCGAAGGCGCAGTGCCTCGAACTTCCAACGAACTCAACCCAACGGGCATTATTTATACGTCCAGTGGTTTGAAAATCGTCACTTTAAAAGTAAGTAGTGGACTTTGTACGGATAGCCGCGCAAAAACGGTCAATGTATCAACGAATCAAATTGGTTTCTCCGCATTAGCACAAGTGACAAGCATTAAGTGTCGCAATGAAAGCACAGGTGGTATTGCGATTACCCCCATAGGCGGCATAGGAGCAAAAACCTATCGCTGGTCAAACGGCGCTGTTTCGCAAAACTTGACAAATGTTACAGCAGGTCGGTATAGGGTGACAACAACGGATGCCAATGGCTGTAATTTCTCATTAGATACCGTTATCAACCAACCAAGCACTGCCCTTTCATTTACGAATATCCTTACAGCTGAAACCTGTAAGGATTATGAAGATGGCGTCATCCAACTCATACCCAACGGCGGGACAAAACCCTATCGCGTCAGTTGGTCGAATGGCGAAACAACGCCTACTATTTCGTCTTTAATGGCTGGTCAATACCGTGTAACTATCCTCGATTCTAATAATTGCCGATTAGATACGTCATTTATTATCAATCGTCGGTGTCGTTTAGATACGACGACATTTCACATTTTTGATATTATAACGCCCAATGGAGATGGTAACAACGATAGATGGGTTATTGCCAATATTGAAAAATATGCTAAAAATGAGGTGTTCATTTACAACCGTTGGGGTCAATTGGTATATACCCAAAAAGCCTATACAAGTGATTGGACAGGAACAAATCAAGAAGGAAAAGAACTACCCGCAGCAGCGTATTTTTATATCATCAAACTAAATGATGATAAGAATACCACTTGGGAAGGCTCGGTCACTATACTACGTTAATTTATGTCTTTTAACTATTGGCTAAATGGTTAAAAGGCTCTTAAAAGAAAAAATTTTCATTAAAAGCAAATGCACATTTGCATATTAATACAATGAAATGAAAAAATTTTTAAACATATTCATAGTCATTACGACCTTAATGGGGCAAGTAGTGGCGCAACAATATCCCTTGTTTTCCAACTATGTTGTCAATGCTTACGGCTATAATCCAGCTGTCATTGGTCAAAATGAGCATATAGACCTGAGGGGTACATATCGAACACAATGGGTCGGTTTGTCAGGTCAACCACAAACCCAAATTGTTATGGTGAATGGGCGCATGGGCAAGTCTGGTTTTAACGTGGGCGGCAATTTCTATAATGACGTGGCGGGTAAACTCAGAAAATCAGGTGGTTCTGGCGTTTTATCTTTTACACAAAAAATAGGCGATAAATCCAATCTTAGTGTAGGCGTTTCTGGTGGTTATTATCAAGTCCGTGTCCTTGAAAATGTCTTTACTCAAGACCCTATCAGTGTTGACCCTACCATACAAGCAGGACAAAATGGCATGTGGATTCCAGACTTGAGCGTCGGTCTCTTCTTTCGTCAAAAAGATGGCTTTTTTGCAGGTATTTCCATTCCTCAGCTGTACCAAAAAAAGTTGATTTATGACCCTTCGTTGCGATTGGCTAATCCGACAACAATTGTTAGACATTATTATGGTATGTTGGGTTATACTTTGAAAGTTAGTGACAATATGAAACTTGAGCCTTCTGTGATGGCTAAATATGCCCAAAATGTCAAACCACAAGCAGATTTTTCTGTACGCGCCATTATCAACAATACATTTTGGGTTGGTGGCAGTTACCGGACTGAAGACGCTGTTGTCGCTATGGCAGGTATTGAATATCCCAAATGGTATGCCGCTTACAGTTTTGACATGACAACTTCACAATTGCGGAGCGTAAACTCTGGCAGCCATGAAGTGACTGTTGGTTTCCGTTTTGGTGGGCAATGCAAAGACGAGGACAAAGACGGCATCTGTGACAAAGACGATAAGTGTCCAAAAGAGCCAGGTACAAAGGAAAACAATGGTTGTCCTGTAAAAGAAGAAAAAAAAGAGCTATGCCCTGACAGAGATAAAGATGGTATTTGCGACCAAGACGATAAATGTCCTGATTTACCTGGTACTAAGCAGAATCAAGGTTGTCCATTCAACGACCGCGACGGCGACGGTATTCGTGATGATATTGATAAATGTCCTGACATCCCGGGTTCAGCGCGCAATGAAGGTTGCCCCCTCAGTGATAGGGACAAAGATGGCATTTTAGATGAAATTGACCCTTGTCCAGACGAAGCAGGACCTTTGACTAACATGGGTTGCCCGTTGACAAGTGACCGCGATAAAGATGGTGTCATTGATAAAGACGACGGTTGCCCTGATACGCCCGGTCCAAAGGAAAATAAAGGTTGCCCTTTTGGCGGCGACCGCGACGGAGATGGTATTCCTGATGATATGGATAAATGCCCCAATACAGCGGGTCCGAAAAGCAATAATGGATGTCCGATTGTTTCTCAAGATGAGCAAGACGCCTTAACGATTGCTATTCGCAACCTGTATTTTGATACTGATAAATGGATTATTCGCCCGTCATCTTTTCGTGATTTAAATAATGTGATTTCAATTATGAAAAAGAAAAAGGACTGGAAACTCAAAATAAGTGGTCATGCCGATACACGTGGCAATGAAGAACATAACTTAATGTTGTCGCGCAATCGAGCGAATGCCATTAAAAACTACTTGGTTTCAAGGGGTATTTCACCTAATTTGTTGATTGTTGAGTATTTCGGAGCTGCTCAATCCAATCCCAACAAGGCAGATGCAGGTGTTTTACAACAAGACCGACGAGTAGAATTGGATTTCTATTTCGATTAGAAAATGCTTTGTTTAGTAAAATTCGTTTAAATACTTTTGTTCTTCGAAACACGAAAAGCGCAGCTCTCAACAAGCTGCGCTTTCTTTTTTATCTTATTATTGACAATCAAAGACTCATGACATTTGTTGCAAATTGCATTTCATATAACTCCCTGTAACGCCCCCCTTCGATTTGCATTAATGCCTCATGTTTGCCAAATTCTATTGCTTTTCCCTTGTCCATCACTAAAACATTATTGGCATGACGTATCGTTGAAAGACGGTGAGCAATAATGATTGATGTACGTTTATCAATCAATTTTTCAATCGCATATTGAATAACGCCTTCCGTTTCAGGGTCAATTGAACTGGTCGCTTCGTCCAGAATCAAGATGCTGGGGTCAAAAACCAAAGCACGCACAAAGGAAATCAGCTGCCTCTGCCCCATCGACAAAGTTGCACCACGTTCCATCACTTCATAATCGTAACCCCCTGGTAGGCGTTCTATAAATTCAGCAGCACCTATCATTTCCGCACATGCCTTTACTTTTTCTAGTGATACTGAGGGGTCTCTTAAAGTAATATTTTCAAAAACTGAACCACTGAAAAGAAAAACGTCTTGCAAAACAACAGCGACTTTACTCCTTAAACTATTCAAATCGTATGCACGAATATCTACGCCATCTATCGTAATTGAGCCATTTTGAATTTCATAAAAACGGGTTAATACGCTTGTAATGGTTGTTTTTCCCGAACCAGTTGAACCAACAATGGCTAAGGTTTCACCTCTGTTTAGTTCAAAACTGACATTTTTCAAGACATAATTCTCATTGTCATAACTAAAATCAACATTTTTGAATGCAACATCCCCCCTCAGTAAATCCGCCTTATGAGAACCATTCTTTTCAACAAAAGCCGCTTCGTCGAGCAAATCAAAAACCCTTTCTGCAGCCACCATACCCATTTGCAATGTATTGAACTTATCTGCTAACATGCGTACTGGGCGAAACAACATATTCAAATAAACAGGAAAAACGACGAGAACACCTAAGGTTATATGGTTTTCAATAACCCCACGCGAGCCATACCAAACCATCAGACCCAATGCTGCCGCAGAAATGATTTCAACAAATGGAAAGAACACTGCATAAGCAAATATAGCTTTTAGGTTGGCACCTGTATAAGCACGGTTTATGGTCTTAAATTTCTCACGTTCCTGCGCTTCGGCGTTGAAAATTTGAACGATTTTCATACCACTTATATGTTCTTGTAAAAAGGAATTCATCGTAGAGATGCTGTTTCTAACCGTTTGAAACCAACGAGCTACTTCGTTTTTGAACCAACGAGCACCCAAAATGAGTATTGGCAAAACGGTCATACACACCAATGTCAATTGCCAACTCGTCCAAAACATAATCCCTAAAACGACTATTAATGTCAATAAATCGGCAATAATCGTAATGATTCCTTCCGAAAACACCGCATTGATGGTTTCAATATCGCTGATGGTTCGCGTAGTTGATTGCCCAATAGGCGTTTTGTCAAAATAAGTCAAATTGAGACTTGTCACGCGACGAAATACCCTTACGCGTAAATCTCGAATAATGGATTGACCGAGCCAAGAGGTGATGTAATTAAAACTGTATTGCAAAATGACTTCTAAAATCAGCAACCCAATAAGAATCATAACCATACGTGTCATACCTGGTACATCAAATTTAAAGATATGCTCATCGACCATTTGTTGAATCAAATAGGGTCTGGCACTCGAAAGTGGCGCAAGGACGACAGCCAAAAATGCAGCCGTTGCAAAGGTCAACCGATAAGGGTTTGCCAAAGACATGATACGGCTAAAGAGAGGAAAGTTGAATTTCTTCTTTTGTTGGGTCTGAGTCATATTTTAATTTATTATTTTATTGTAAAGGTATACTCAAATGGTTTGCCTAATTCCAGACTTTTCATTTACACATTATCAGTGTCTTAGATTATCCATTTTCCGCTATCCATTATCCGTTAAGTATAAGTACCCCCCTCAGTATGGAAGAAAAAAAAGTGTTTAAAATAGAATTTTCAAACACTTTTGTTTCAAAAAAGTTATAAAAAAACGTTTTCAAAAACGGATATATTCTTCTGGATTAACAGCTTTTCCATCTTTCCACAACTCAAAATGTAAATGTGGTCCAGAAGTTTGTTCGCCTGTATTGCCGATAATTGCAATAGCTTCCCCTGTTTTAACTTTGTCGCCAACTTTTTTCAACAAACTCGAATTGTGTTTATAAAAAGTAACCACATTATTATTGTGCTGAATAGCAATCGTATTGCCTGTTTCCAAAGTCCAATCGCAAAGAATGACAAAACCATCAGATACCGCTTTTATGGGCGTGTTTTTAGGTGAAGTAATATCCACACCATAATGTTTTTTTTCAAGGGAAAATGTCAAATTCATCGTTCCAGTAATGGGTGACTGTAAATACATACTTTCAAGCCTATCATTTCGCCCTATGACGCGAATGGCTTTTTCACTATCATTACTTGTATTTGTAACATTTGTATTCGTTTCTTCAAAAGGATCGCCTCCGCCTGCTCGTATTTTCATTTCAAATTCAGAAGGATCCACGCTCATATTTGAGTCAGATACTGAGGGGGTGGCTGTTTTATCTTTTGGCATGTCTTTTTCCGTTTCTACATCAGCCCTGAGCATTTTTCTAAAATTATTGGTATAAATTTCGTGATTTTTGAGGGCATATTCGAGACTATCAACACGTTCGTAGAGATTAAAAACGGCACGTTCAGAACCATAGCCACCATATCCAGGAATTATTTTCTTTAAAGGTGTAAAAACAATCAAAGCCATACCCAAAGCCGTAAAACCGACGAACAAACTACTAACTGCTACGTAAAAGTTAAAAACAGAGAGTTTGAAAGAATTAACTTCTTCAAAAGTTTCGTTGTTTAATATAACAAGACGGTAATATGTTTTTCTTGCTCTATCAATAAAAGCTATGAACCGTTTCCAAGCACTTTCAATGCCCTGCACCACGTCACGAGCGGACAAGTGTTTGAGCCTTTCAAAGAATGCTTTTATACGATTCTGTTTATTTTCGGTTGTCATTTGTTAATTATTGACGGAATTAAAATAATTTTGCCAAATTTTAAGTCATTACGAAATGTTGAATGATTAATCTTAAAAGATTTAACATTACAGCAGTCATCCTCGATGAAAGTGCAAAATTACAGAGATATTGCACTTTTACGCCTATTATTAGAGAATTAACTTTTTAGAAATAACATAAATCAATTGACATTGAGACATTTTTATAAGTCCCTAACGCTAATTTTAGCCATTACGCTACTCGCTTCATGCGTTACTCAACGCAAAAAAGACGAGGCTAAAGGCTTTAAACTGTTCATGCACAACCTCACATCGAAGTACAATGGCTTTTTTAACGCTAATGTTCTTGTTCAAGAGGCAACCGATAAATTGAACTTACAACATCAAGATAATTACAACCAAGTCCTTGATATTTATCCCTATTTGGCAGTTGACAACCCTTCTGCCGTGACACCCGATTTGGATAAAGCCATAGAAAAAGTGGCTGTTGTAGCAACTTATCATCGTCCAAGTCATTGGGTAGACGATTGTTACTTGATGATGGGCAAAGCTCAATATTTGAAGCATGATTTCGATTCAGCAGAAGAGACTTTTGCCTATTTAGCTGAAAATTATAACCCATCCATCAAGAAAAAATTGACTTCTAAAGAACGTGCTAAATTAACCGCAGAGGTGCGCGACGAAAAGAAAAAAGAGCGTGAAAAGAAAGCCAAAGACACTAAAAAAGCTCGTGAACAAGTTGCAAAAGATAAAGCTCAAGAAAGAGAAGACCGTGCAAAACAGGCAGAACAAGATAAAAAAGACCGTGCAAAACAGGCAGAACAAGAAAATGAACGCATTGCAAAAGAACGTAAAGAAGCTATAAAAGATAAAAAAGAAACCCTTGCAGAGCGGAACGAACAACGTAGAAAAGAAAATGCTGAACGCACAGAACAACGCCGTCGTGAACGAGAAGAAAAAGAAAGACTCGCTAAATTGGGTATAAAAGTTGACCCAACGACGCCAACAATTGCAGGTAATACCCCCCCAGTATCAGGGTCAAAAAATGATAAAAAAGACCCTGTAATCGTTGCTGACAATACTAAAAAATCAAAAAAACAGGACGAAGATGATAATGTAGGTAAGGCAAAAAAACCAAAACAAAAACCAGATAGATATTTCTTAAAACATCGTCCTTGCTATCAAGAAGGTGTGGTGTGGTATGCCCGTACCCTCATTGAACGTCAATACTTTGTAGATGCAGAAATTTTATTAGATGATATCGACAAAAACCCGAAGACTTTCAAGGATATTAGGGCTATGTCGGCGGTTGCAAGAGCAGCTTTGTATCTCAAACAAAAACAATACGATGCGGCTATTCCTGCCCTTGAACGTAGTATATCTTTGTCTAAAAAGAAAAAAGAAAAAGTCCGCTTAGCCTATATTTTAGCGCAGCTTTATCAGATAAAAGGTAGTTCGGAAAAAGCTTATGCGGCTTTTGACAAGGTGCTTGACTACGGTCCCGCTTATGAAATGGAGTTTAATTCAAGACTTAATAGAGCCTTGAACGACTCAAATGCAGGCGAACAGACGACAGCTACGCTCATAAAAATGAGTAAAGATTTCAAAAATCGTGAATATGGCGATCAAATCTACTTTACATTGGCTCAAATTGCTTTGAAAAAAGGTGATAAACCCCAAGGAATTGCTTATTTGAAGGAGGCATTAGGGTCGCCTGGTCGTGGACAAACTTCAAAAGCTGAAGCATATTATATGTTGGCTAATTTGGAATACGAGGCAGAGCGTTTTGTATCTGCAAAAAGTTATTATGACAGTGCCTCTACCTCATTGGCAAAAAACGATGTTCGGCGCATTGAATCCGATCGTTATGCGACTAATTTACTTGAAATCGCAAGGAATATTGAAGTTATTAGCCTTCAAGACAGCCTTTTAAAGGTTTCTGCGATGTCTGATAAAGACAAACGTGATTTGGCATTGCGTATTAAAAAAGAAAAACAAAAAAAGGCAGCGGCATTTGCTAATCCCTCCATACAAGCAGCAGGTGGAAAACTCTCTGATTTTGATTTAGCGGACGCTGCCAAAAAATCTAAGTTTTGGGGATATAATGCAGACCTTGTAAAAAAAGGCAAGCGTGAATTTGAACGTAAATGGGGTACAGACCGAAAATTAGAGGACAATTGGCGACGCAGTAACAAGCGTTCCAATGGCGATTTTGTCAAAAATACAGATGCTCAAATTGTATCTAGTGAAATGACAGAAAAGGAATATCAAGGCTTTATGAAAGATGTACCTAAAACGCCTAGTGATGTTGAAATGGCAGAAAGTAAGATTGATGAAGCCATGTTCATGCTCGGTACGCTGTATCATGACAAATTGAAAAACGATAAAAAAGCCATCGAGACATTGGAGTCACATTTAACGCGTTTTCCAAAAACCAAACATCAATTGGCAGAATTTTATTATTTATATATGGCTCATAATGATTTTGGTAATACGGCTAAAGCGCAAGTTTATTACGATAAAATCATGACCCAATATCCCAATACAAACTATGCCTTGATGTTGAAGGATAGGGATAAACCAAAGGCTAAAGACGATACAGAAACTGTTGAAAAATATTATGCAACGACTTATAGCCTTTTCAAAGAAGGAAAATATACAGAAGCACAAGCACGTATTAAAGCTGCCGAATCAAAATTTGGGGTGGCTAACTCTATGAATGCTAAATTTGCTTTGTTAGATGCCATGAGTACGGGTCATGAAATGGGACGCATTAACTATATTGCTTCTTTGAAAGATGTTATTAACAAATATGCAGGAACGCCAGAAGAAAAAAGAGCACAGGAAATCATTCGCATTTTAGAATTTGGGGGTCCAGTCACTGAGTCACCTAAAGCAAATAATGATAATGCCGCTGCTGAAGATCCTGTGAAAAAATTTGTAGAAGGAGAGGATAAATTGCATTATGTCATAGTCATTTTAAATAAAAACGCCGATTTAGAAGATTCTAAAGTTGTTGTTTCTGATTATGACGCCAAATATCATCGCACAGATGTACTGACTGTGTCAAGTATGTTTTTTAGTACTGAGTCTGAAACACCGGTATTGGTTGTGCGGAAATTCAAAGATAAAGTTACTGCACTCAAATATACTGAGGGGGTCGCTAAAAATGGACAAGACTATTTGAAAGGTGTCTATGAAGTTTTTGCTATTTCTCAAGACAATTACCGTGAGGTAATTCGACAACGAGGTGTCGAGGCGTATCGCAAATTTTATGATCAATACTACAAATAAGGAGATGGTTTTATAGTTTTAATAATGTATAATACATTTAAGACTAATATCTAACAATAAAAATAAATTCCAAATAAAAAAAACTCCTTAATTTGAGAAGAACTCAAATTAAGGAGTTTTTTATTCTCTCTTAATGGCTCATTTTATGTAAAAAACATTCCATACGCTCTTGCCATACAGTTTAAAATGGTTCATGTTCTCTTTTAATTTAAACGTGCTTTTGGAATAAAGTCGGCAGATTATCTTGTAGCCTTTTTGAAAAATCTATTGTTTAATTGCAAAAAGTGCTATTTTTGTGCATTATTGGATGAAATTCAACAAGTAAATGCATACAATTTATTATTGGTCTGTTATTTGACAGCTGATAAAAGACAAAACTTATTTTTCCATGACTGTAATCAGTAAACTAATCCTTTGGGCAACAGTAGCCGTACTTTTTTTTGTTAGCTCAATAAAGGCTCAAAGTTTTTATAATTTTGATGGATTTATCGCAGACTCTGCTTTTGTTACACATAATAAAATAAAAAGTGTCATAATCCGCATTCCTTCTTTACTCGATGATACGACGAATAAAGAATTCCTTCCTTTTCAAAAGCTATGTTTTAATCCTTTTGGCAAATTAGCGACTTACGAATTTGATTTTTCTGAAAAAAAACGAGAAAATCTAGATTACCTCGAATTTTACTATAACGACACAACGACCAGGTGTTACAAAAGTCATCGTTTTAGAAGACCCAAGGACGGTCCTGGAACTGGAAAAGATAGTATTCGTGAGGAAATCGTTTATCATTATGATGAAGCTGGAAAACTTTTTTTTGAAGAACACCACCAAATCTTTATCAGTGAATTTAATGAATGGACGATTGGCTATGAGTGGTATGGCGATACGTTACGTGTCCGATATGCTGAAAACAATAAAATTGATACTGTCCGATTTGATGATAAAGGACGGTTATCGGAATATACTGAGGGGGGGAAAATATATTCGATAAATTATGATAGCTTAAGTAGAAGAATTAAAATGCCTTATTTTTTATTAAATAAAGACCTTACAAAAGGTAAGCAAATTGGGGAATATAGCTATGTGTATGATGGAAGGGGCATATTGGAACGTATTGAATCCTCGGGGTATGAATTGGTTTTTACCAATGATTTTATGGGATTGCCCATGAGCAGCCAAATGCTGGATCGAAAAACAGGAAAAACCATTGGCTGGCAGGTACAATATGAGTATGAGTTTAGGTGGTAAAAAGTCATTGGTCATTTAGTCATTGGTCATTTAGTCATTGGTCATTTAGCCATTGGTCATTTAGTCATTTAGTCATTGGTCATTTTGTAGAGATTGAAACATAAAATGACGAATGACTAAATGACGAATGGCTTAATGACGAATGACTTTAAATTCAAGCTTTTACACCTTTAAATTTTTTATATTCAGCTGCTACATAACGTAATAGTTCTTCAAGCGTATCGTGCATATTGAATAAATTCTCAAAACGATGTTGTCCGCGTGGCGCTTTTACATATTTTTCAATATCTTCATCTGTAATGACTTTTTTCTCCCGACAATAGACAAGCAAACGTTCCACGACATTGCGTAATTGTCGAATATTACCTGTCCAATTGATGTTTTGCAAAGCGATAATTGCATCAATTGAAAATTCCTTTTCAATCGCGAAACCATATTCAGCACTTAATGTTTTCAGAAAATGATCTGTTAAAACGGGGATGTCCTCTTTTCTATCATTTAATGAAGGTACATAAATATCTATGACTTCAAGGCGGTTGTAAAGGTCTTCACGGAAACGCTCTCTGCTAATTTCCTCGCGCAAGTTTTTATTTGTCGCCGATATAATACGCACATCTACTTTGATGTCTTTGTCACTACCCACCCGCGTAATTTTATGCTCTTGTAAAGCACGCAAAATAGTTGCTTGAGCTTTTAAACTCATGTCGCCTATTTCGTCGAGAAATAAAGTACCGCCATGCGCTTGTTCAAATTTGCCGATTTGATCTTTAATAGCACCCGTAAAAGAGCCTTTTATATGTCCAAACAATATACTCTCAATTAATTCTGATGGAATTGCTGCACAATTAACTTCAACAAAAGGTCCGTTTTTGCGAATACTTTTTTCGTGAATATGACGTGCTACCAATTCTTTGCCCGTACCATTGGGTCCCATAATCAAAATACGTGCGCCATCAGCAGAGGCTGCCATCTCAATTTGGTTTTTTAAAACTTCAATAGTCTTTGAATTGCCAATAATATCTTGAACCTTTCCTTGATGAACGCGTCGTTGCAATACTTTAGTTTCTGTAATCAAGTTTGAACGGTCTAAGGCATTGCGAATGGTAATCAAAACACGGTTCAAATCGAGTGGTTTTTGAAGGAAATCAAATGCCCCTTTACGAACACTCTCTACAGCCGTTTCGATACTACCATGACCGGAAATCATCACAACAGACGATTCAGGGCTAAGTTCTTGTACTTTTTCTAAGGCTTCTAAACCATCAAGACGAGGCATTTTGATGTCGAGGAAGATGACATCATACTTTTTTTGCTTGATTTTAGTCAAACAGTCTACGCCGTCTATGGCTTCATCTACTTCATAAGGCTCGTTTTCGAGTACGGATTTGAGTGTGCGACGGATATAAGATTCGTCGTCAACAATGAGAATGTGAGCAGCGATGTTTTTTTTCATACCACAATTGGTTTTGATTTTGTTAGTTTTAGAGATATGTTCAAAAAATTAGATAAAATGAAAGGGAGGATAAGTGGTGAAACGGACAAACTGTTAGGTTTGTTACTTTGTTGGGAAAATTAATTTACTTATTTCCTTTTCTTTATAAACCTATGGGAATGAGATACAAAGATATTATAATTTTATTAAATTGAAATAGTAATTTCTAAATTATACTGTAAAATAGATTTGCGCCGTCGAAAAATAGTTATTGCCAGTCGAAGTTTTTATTTTTTAAGGGTCAAGATATTCACTTTTATTGCTTTTAAAATGGATTTTTACTGAGGGGGTATCTAAACAAAGTTTTTGTTTACATTTGCACGCCTTTTTTCAAATAGAAAGGGAATATCATTTTTTTGAAAAGGAAATCATTTTTAATAACACACTAATTCAATCATTTAAAACAGTGGGTATTTTAATATTTTTTATTCTAACTTATATTTTATCATGCGTCACGCTGATGAAACTTTTTGAAAAAGCGGGTGTCGAAGGCTGGAAAGCACTTGTGCCTGGTTTGAATTTCGTCGAATGGGCAAAATTGATTGGGCGTAAACCGATTTATGCTTTGTGGTTGCTTTTCCCAATCGTCAATATATTTGTTTGGTGTAGCATGGCAGTGGATTTAGTCCGTGCTTTTGGGCGTTTTAGTTTCCTCAACAGTGCCTTAGCGGTCATTTATACACCGCTTGAATTTTTCTTAACAGGCAGAAGTCCAGATAGTAAATACGAACCTGATATCGTGGGGCGCGAAATTGCATATCAAGAACAAGTGAAAGTAGCATTAGCCAAAAAAGATAAATTTGCGCTTAATCGCCTTGATAATAGTGCTTTTCATAAAGGTGGTGCGCGCGAATGGGTCGAAGCGGTGTTTTTTGCAGTGTTTGCAGCTGCTTTTATCCGTATGTTTATTTTTGAAATGTACGTCATTCCCACTTCTTCTATGGAAGGTTCACTTTTGGTGGGTGACTACTTGGCGGTTGGTAAATTCAATTATGGTTTACGTACGCCTATGACCGTCATACAGGTGCCTTTGTTGCACAATCAAATTCCCATTATTGGTTCTGAATCGTATATCAATCCACCGAGTTTACCGTATTTCCGCTTGCCCGCTTGGGAAAAATTAGAGCGCAACAGCCCTTTTGTTTTCAACTGGCCCATTGGTGACAGCATTATCTTAACACCAGAACGCTCATGGAATGTTAATCAGCTCCGTGAACAAGGCATTCCGATGCCCCCTAATAGTTTAATTGTACGCCCAATTGATAAAAAAGACCACTACATAAAACGTTGTGTCGCAATTGCAGGCGATAAAATGGAAATAAAAGAGCGTCAACTTTACATCAATGACCAACCTGCAAACAATCCATCGAACATGCAATTTGCCTATCGTGTTACTGGCGGTTATAATGTGTCAAAACTGGATGAATGGGGTGTTCACCTCAATGATTTTGGCGATGCCAATATGCGGGCAGGAGTCTTTCCACTTAATGCGTCACAGGTTGAAAAAATAAAGGGTATGGGCGGTGATGTAAAAGTTGAAATTTTGCCTAACAATTCAGTTTCTTCAAGTATTTTTCCACACGATACAGCTCATTTCAAATGGAGTGTTGATAATTTTGGACCGCTCGTCATTCCAGCTGAAGGTGCAACTATTACTTTAAGTTTAGAAAATATCAAACTGTATGAACGCATAATCGTTGTTTATGAAAACAATAAATTGGAAATAAAAGACGGTAAATTTTTTATAAATGGTAAGGAATCAGCGACTTATACATTCAAACAAAATTACTATTGGGCAATGGGTGACAATCGTCACAATTCCGAAGACTCTCGTTACTGGGGCTTTGTACCCGAAGACCATATCGTTGGCAAGCCTCTTTTCATTTGGATGTCAACTGGTGCAAATGGTATCCGTTGGAATCGCCTTTTTACCTCTGCTAACAAAATGTAAATCATTTTTAAAGTTACTTTTAAAGCTATTTAGAATTAGAACTTTATAAAAAAAGGCAAATTTTACCCCCTCAGTAAAATTTGCCTTTTTTTATTGTCAAGTTTCACTTTGCTTATACTTTTTGTAACTTCGTGTTTAAGTTTCACGAAGTATTTCCATTTTATACTTCTCGTTAACATATAACATGAAAGCACTCATTCCCGTTGCTGGCGCGGGTATTCGCCTCCGTCCTCATACCTATACGCAACCTAAGCCCTTAATACCTGTGGCGGGTAAGCCTATATTGGGGCATATCATAGATGAACTCATCGCCGCTGATTTCACCGAATTTGTCTTCATTATTGGCTATTTGGGTGAAAAAGTGAAATATTTTGTAGAAAAAAACTACGAAAACCTCAATTGCCAGTTCATTTTACAATCTGAACGAGAAGGTTTGGGTCATGCGGTTTGGACGGCTCGCGAAGCCATTCAAAATGAAGATGAACTGTTTATCGTATTGGGCGATACTGTTTTTGATACCAATTTACGTCCTATGATTGAATCCTCAACGACTTGTTTCGGCGTAAAAGAAGTGGATGATCCGCGTAATTTCGGTATTGTCGGCTTAAATGAAAAAGGATTCGTAAAAAAAGTTGTCGAAAAACCGCGCATTCCACATTCCAATTTAGCATTGGTGGGCTTGTATAAAATTAAAGAAGTCAATGACTTACTTATGGCATTGCAATATAATATTGAAAACAATATACGCACAAATGGTGAATTTCAACTCGCTGATGCTTTACAACGTATGATTGATGCAGGTGTGAGAATGACGACAATAGCCGTCAAAAACTGGTTCGATTGTGGAAAAAAAGAGATTTTATTGGAAACAAATGCCTTGTTATTGCAAAAAAACAATGCTTATGATGTGGATTTGCCTGTTTTCGACAATACCATTATTGTTCACCCCGTCAGTATTGGTGAAAACTGTATTATTACAGATAGTATCATTGGACCTTATGTGACCGTTGCATCAAATACAAATATCAATGCTTCGATTATTCGCGATAGTATCATCGGTAGTTATTCGCATTTAAGAGAAATTATATTAAATAAATCCATTATCGGTAGCGATACTTCAATACGTGGTATTCGGCGCAGCCTAAACATCGGTGACAATACAGAGATTGATTTTAGTTGAAAATATTTTTTGTGAATGTCCTTAAATTCATGCAATTAATTGTCCATTTTACCTGTTCATAAAAAATATTTAACATGTACTTTGTATATTGAACTAATAACTTAATTTTAAACAAAAATAATGTTTCAAAAACCCTTTTTTCCTTCTTTTTATACACTTTTAGCTTCTAGCCTTCTTGTTTTTATTTTTTCTAATTGTAAAAATGACAGTGATAAACCCCATGTGCCTGATGTCTCGGGCATCACATCTGATATAAAAATTCATCGTTTCGACCAAGATATTTATGCTATTGACACCTTAAATACTGAGGGGGGGGTAAAAGCCATTGAACAGAAATATCCTGAATTTTCAAACCTTTACTTTGAGCGCGTCATTGGCATTAAGGACGCAAAAGATTCTGTTGGTAAATATCGTACCCAAGTTCGTGCGTTTTTGACCAATGCTGCAATGAGAGGTATGATGGACACAATTAATTTGATTTATAAAAATTTTGATGGTATCAAGCAGGAAATAGATGAAGGTTTGCGTTTTTATAAACATTATTTCCCAAATAAACCTATGCCCACGCACATTTATACCATGCCTTCTGCCTACAACTTTGCAGCTGTTTTGCCAAATGATACGACTGTTGCAATTGGATTAGATATGTTTTTAGGAGAAAATCATAGTACTTATGAAGCACTTATCACGACATATCCAAAATTCATCAGCCGTACATTTCGGAAAGATTACCTCATTGAACGTGTTTTTGAATTGCTTGTTGGGGACTTAGTTGGAGAATCAAAAGATAACAGATTGATAGACTATATGATACACAATGGCAAAAAATTGTATATTATTGATTGCTTGTTGCCAAATGTGCCTGATAGCATCAAATTGGCTTATTCTCGCGAACAAATGTCGGGTTGTTACACAAACGAAGGTTTTACTTGGGGACGTATTTTGAAACAAAACCTTTTGTATTCAACCAAATTTCAAGATTATCAGAAACTTGTGACCCCCAGCCCCGATGCACCGATTATAGCTGCCGAAGCACCCGGTGGCGTAGGCAATTTTTTAGGTTGGCAAATTATCAAGCAGTTTATGAAACGCAATCCGAATACATCGCTTGTTGAACTCATCAATATACGTGATGCACAAAAAATATTAGATTTGTCAAAATATAAACCGCCACAGGTAAAGTAAGTCAAAGGATAATGGATAGTGGATAATGGATAGCGGAAAAAATTATCCATTATCCACTATCCATTATTAGAGCAATCCTTCGCGCACCAAATCATGCAAGTGCACCATCCCCACATAACGTCCTCCCTCAGTAGCAATAAGGTGTGTGATACTTTTTTCACGCATGAGTTTCAATGCTTCAACTGCAAGTAATTCAGAATCAATGGTTTGCGGATTGTAAGTCATCACTTCTTCTGCTGTCACAAGTTTCAAATCCAAATCTTTTATCAACAAACGGCGTAAATCACCGTCCGTAATAATACCAATAAGGCTTTGATCGTCGTCCAAAACGGCAGTCGCCCCCAGACGTTGCGTTGTCATTTCTAAAATCGTGTTTTTCAAATTTGTAGCGCGCGATACTGAGGGGGTACCGTGCAAGGGATAAATGTCCCGCACGCGCAAGTAAAGTTGTTTACCTAATGACCCGCCTGGGTGTAATTGAGCAAAATGCGCTGCCGAAAATCCTCGAACAGTGAGAAGGCTAATTGCCAAAGTGTCACCCAATACCATTTGAGATGTTGTAGAAGCAGTTGGTGCCAGGTTATTTGGGTCAGCTTCTTTTTCGATGGGCGTATGTAATATATAATGTGCTTGTTTGCCGAGATAGGAGTTGCGATTTGCCACCATGGCAACGAGTGTATTGCCAAAGTTTTTCAACAAGGGCAACAGCACTTTAATCTCAGGTGTATCACCACTTTTTGAGATACATAATATTGTGTCATCGGGTTGAATCATACCTAAGTCGCCATGAATGGCATCAGCAGCGTGCATAAATACTGAGGGGGTGCCAGTTGAGTTGAAAGTAGCGACAATCTTTTGGCCCACGATGGCTGATTTTCCGATACCTGTAACGATGACACGCCCTTTTGATTGAAAAATGGTTTCCACCGTTTTTACGAAATCATCATTTATGCTATCAAATAAATCAGCGATGGCTTTTTGCTCAATCTTGAGCGTCTGTCGAGCAGTTGTAAGAATTAATTCTTTCATAGAAATGCAAAGGTCTATTTTTTATGAAAAAAATATGCTAAAATTTGCCGTTAAACGAAAAGATTGTTTTAATTTTAGATTCAGAAAAAAGATACGAAAATAAGGCTCATTTCAAAAAAGACGACTAAAACAAAATATTATTTGGCAAAATGAAAGAATCATACGAAAAGTTTTGACCATAAAGACACCCCTCAGTATTTTTCAATGTTTTAAGGTATTTAAAAACCCACACTTTATTATAACAAACTGTAATTTGAAGTGCAAAAAAAATACTTTTTTTTTAAGTAGCTTTAATTATACGTTTTTTCAACTGAGTTTTTGACGTAAAAAATGTTTCCTCTCAGGTATTTTAACTGTAGGGGCAAAATTCTATTGTTTAATTAAAATAAAAAAAAAATACGCGCAATGCATGAGATAATGGAAGTGACGACGGATTCGTTGCACGAAGCTTTGCATCAGTACTTCGGTTTTAACAAATTTAAAGGAACACAAGAGCAAGTTGTAAGAAGTGTGTTAGAGGGACATGATACATTTGTTATTATGCCCACAGGCGGAGGTAAATCGCTTTGTTACCAATTACCAGCGTTAATGAAAGAGGGGACGGCTTTAGTTATTTCACCCCTTATTGCTTTGATGAAAAACCAAGTTGATTCGATTAGAGGTTATTCTCAAAGTGATGATATTGCCCATTTTTTAAATTCATCATTATCGAGGACGGACATAAAAAAGGTTAAACAAGACATCACAGATGGCAAAACGAAACTACTTTATGTCGCACCCGAAACGCTCACAAAAGACGAAAATATCGAATTTTTTCAAAATACTAAAATCTCTTTTGTGGCTGTTGACGAAGCGCACTGTATTTCAGAATGGGGGCATGATTTTCGTCCGGAATATCGGCGAATTCGTACAATGATTGAATCTATTGATGGATATGTGCCCATTATTGCTTTGACAGCGACTGCAACACCGAAAGTTCAAATAGATATTGTCAAAAATTTAGACATGAAAGATGAAAATATTTTCATTTCGTCTTTTAATAGAGATAATTTATACTATGAAGTTCGACCAAAACCGCCAAAAGAAGAAGCATTGCATCGCCAAATTTTGCAAGTTGTGAAAGATTTACCTGATCGCTCAGGCATCATATATGTGCAAGCTCGAAAATCCGCAGAGGATATTGCCAAGGTTTTATCTGTCAATGGCATCAAAGCGCAACCTTATCATGCGGGGCTTGACGCAAAAACGCGTTCCCAAACTCAAGATAATTTTTTGATGGAGGAAATTGACGTTATCGTTGCGACGATTGCCTTTGGAATGGGTATCGATAAGCCCGATGTGCGATTTGTGATGCACCATGATATTCCAAAATCCATTGAAAATTATTATCAAGAGACAGGGAGAGCTGGACGAGACGGGCTGGATGGTCGTTGCATTGCTTTTTATAGTTATAGAGATATTGCGCGTTTAGAGAAGTTTTTACGCGATAAACCCGTTGCAGAACGTGAAATGGGTATGCAATTGATGGAAGAAATGACCGCGTATGCTGAAACAACAACATGCAGACGCGAGTTTTTGCTTCATTATTTCGGTGAAAAGTTTACTTGCGATAGAAAAGGCATGTGTGATAATTGCCGCTATCCACGCCCAACTGTGGATGTTCACGAAGAAATGGCAACGGCTTTAGAAGCTATTGAATCGTTGGGTGAGCAATTTACTTTGAAAACAATCATTGATTTTATTCTTGGCAGCGAGACAAAAGAAATGAAAGATTTCAAATATACAAAAAACGAATTATTTGGGTGTGGCAAAGCAAAAAACGAGGTTTTTTGGCAATCTGTTGTGCGCAACGCTATGCTGAGTAACTTGATTTATAAAGAAATCGAGCAATATGGCGTTATTCACTTGACTGATGAAGGGCGGGCATTTATAGAAAAGCCGCATGAGATGAAAATCACACTCAACCACAATTTTGAAGATACATCGGTTGACCCGGATGAAATGCAAGCGCGCCCTGCTGCACTCGATAATGTGTTGTTGAAAATGCTCAAAGATTTGCGAAAATCGGAAGCAAAGAAGAAAAATGTACCGCCTTATGTCATTTTTCAAGATCCAAGCTTGGAAGATATGGCAACTCAATATCCAGTTGATATTGAAGAAATGACGAAAGTACAAGGAATTTCTACTGGTAAAGCACAAAAATTTGGTAAACCTTTCGTAACTCTGATTGCGACATATGTCGAAGAAAACGATATCGACCGTCCACAAGATTTTGTCATCAAGCAAATTGCTAATCAGTCGAAAACAAAAGTAGCGATTATTAAAGGCATTGACCGCAAAATTCCACTGAATGAATTGGCGCGTCAAAACCAAATTACATTGGACGAATTAATGACTGAATTGTATGTTATTGTCCTTTCGGGTACAAAACTGAACTTAGATTATTCTATTCTAGATGTGATTGACGAATATGTTCAAGATGAGATTTACGAATATTTTATGAAATCAGAAACAGATGACCCTTCAATCGCTTATAGGAAGTTGAAAGAAGAAGATGATGAAATTACTTATGATGAAATCTGTTTGATACGATTAAAATTTTTATCAGAAGTTGCTAACTAATTGTCTTTAAATATATAAAAGACCCATAAGACATATTTTGTCTTGTGGGTCTTTCCATTTGTATCAACAATTAAATAATATTTGCGTTCAACAAATAAAAGATGTCGAGATTTTATCAGCAAAACGATACTTTTGCACCGCTTTACACCCCCTCAGTATTTTTCAATAAATCACCCTTTTATATCAGACATTTTAATCTAAAAATTACCTGAAATTGAACTCATTGATATGCATAACACTCAAAAACAAATCTTAAAAAGCCATCGGTTGGATAATTTACGCTATGAAATCCGGGGTCCAATATATGAACGAGCACTTTATCTCCAACAACAAGGTTTTAAAATTACCAATCTAAATATTGGTAACCCTGCTGCATTTGGTTTCGATGCGCCTGACGAGATTGTCCACGATATCATAGCCAATATTCGCGATGCTCAAGGCTATGCTGATTCGCGCGGTTTGTTTGCTGCTCGTAAAGCCGTGCAACATTATTATCAAAATGTAGGCGTTAGAAATACGCAAATTGAGGACGTTTTTATTGGCAATGGGGTCAGCGAACTCATCGTGATGTGTATGCAAGGACTCATCAATAATGACGATGAAGTGCTAGTGCCGACTCCTGATTATCCGCTATGGACAGCTGCGGTTGGTTTGTGTGGTGGCAAAGCTGTACATTATATGTGTGATGAAGCCAATGATTGGAATCCTGATTTGAAGGATTTAGAATCAAAAATAACAAGCCGAACAAAAGCTTTGGTGCTTATAAATCCTAATAATCCGACAGGTGCCGTGTATGAAAAAGAGGTTGTTGAAGGATTCGTAAAAATTGCAGAAAAACATCAATTAATCCTTTTTTCAGATGAAATTTATGACAAAATCCTTTATGATGGCGCACAACATCATTCAGTTGCACCTTTGGCACAAGACACTTTAGTCATTGTTATGGGTGGATTATCAAAAAATTACAGGGCAGCCGGTTTTCGCGGCGGTTGGATGATAATGTGTGGTGCTAAACATCGTGCAAAATCCTATATAGAGGGATTAACTCTTTTAGCTTCGATGCGTCTCTGTGCCAATGTAATGGCTCAATTCGGTATCCAAACAGCTTTAGGCGGCTATCAAAGTATCAATGATTTGGTGATACCTAATGGACGATTGTATAAACAAATGGAATTGTGTTATAATAAATTAATAGCAATACCAGGCATTAGTTGTGTTCGTCCTAAAGGAGCCTTGTATTGTTTTCCAAAAATTGACTTGACAAAATTTAATTTTGAAGATGATGACGAGTTTATATTAGGGTTATTAGAAGAAAAGCACATTCTTGTTGTAGCAGGAAATGGCTTTAATTATCCTACAAAAGATCATTTCCGCATTGTCTTTTTGCCTCCCACAGAAATGTTGGGCATGGCGATGGATGGTATTGCTAATTTCCTTCAAACACGTTGGACTTAATATTTCTTGTCTTAAAAACTATTCACGAAAAATCTACTAATACAATGTGACCCCTCAGTAAAAATGATGTCTTATGCTCGCTATCTTTGCTAATCTTTTAACGAAGAGAAGCAACGAATGAAAATTTTTATTTAAAAAATTCAATTATCAACAAAAATGAAGAAAATTTTGGCCATTGCCGCTATGTTCTCTTTTGTCACTTTCGCAAGTGCACAAACTCAAACTGCTCCTACTGCTACGACATCCGTAAAAGTAAAAAAAGCAAAAACACCTAAAACCACTGCACCTGTTGCTACAACGGCTCCTGCTAAAAAAACAAAAGCACCGAAAGTCGCTGCAACTGCCGATGCTGCACCTGTTGCTACAACGGCTCCTGCTAAAAAAACAAAAGCACCGAAAGTCGCTGCAACTACCGCTACAGGATCAACTACGGCACCAACTGCAACTGCGACAACACCAACTGTAGTTAAAAAAACAAAAACTACGAATGCTGCTACACCAACTGCTACACCAACTGCTACACCAACTGTGGCAAACACAACAGTTCCAGTAGCAAAACCTAAAGTAGCAAAACCTAAAGTAGCGACAACAGCTAAAGCAGCAACCAGTGGTGATAAAAATATAGGCAAAGACTCGAAAAGCCGTACAATTTATGAAGGTCCTCGTGGGGGTCAATATTATATCAATAGTAATGGCAACAAAGTGTACATCAAGAAAGATAAAAACTAAATTGTATCTTTCAAAAAAATCCCGAACTTTGATGTTTCAAAGTTCGGGATAATTCAATTTTAAATAAAATAATTACAAATAAATTAAGCATACTTGCTTTCTAAACCAAGTTTTTTTACCAATAAATAGTAAAAAACTGCGCGGTGCTTACTGCGATTACTGCTACCCATTTGGTCACACACAGCTTTAACGGCATCATCAAGATTTGGACTATCCGTGAGTCCTAATTTTTTGATTAGGAAATTGTTTTTTACTCTATCTTTTTCTGTTTGATCTGAACATGAAACCATGGAGGCATCAGTAAGATAGATAGATGGACCTAATCCTTTGGCAACTGCCGTTAAAAGAGCTTCGTCAGCGGTTGCGCCTATTTCTGACATTGCGCCTTTATACTTGTCAAGAGCTTCATCAAATTTGCTCATAGCTAATATTCTGTTTAAATGATGAGAAATATTATTTAAAAACATAAAATTAAAGCATTTTTTTGTTTTTCCAAAAATATTGTTGGTTTCTTTTTATTTAAAAGCAACACCTCATTAATTTATCTGTTAATTAAAAAATTAAATATTGATATATGTTCAAGATATTACTCTCTCATTCACCACACTTTGATAAAATTCATCAAAATTTTTGAGCTTAACAACAGCGGCAAAGAAAATATAACTAACTAAACTTGTAGGTAATTGTACAATTGCCTCTTGAGGATAATTGGCCACAGCTAACATAAAAAGTGACGTCAAAAGACATAAATAAAGTGTTTTTATCATAGGGTCTCTTACTCTTAAATAAAAATAAAGACAACGTCGTAGCACGGTAAATAGAAAAAACATATACAAACCCAGTCCAATCCAACCTTCTTCAACAGCTAAACGAACATAATATGAATCATGAGCAAATTTTGCTAGGAACGAATCGGGGGTGAATCGACGCGCCCATAAACCCGTACTGCCAGGACCATAGCCAATAGGATGAGTATAAATAAAAGGACGAATCCTTTTTTGATTGTAATAACGAATTTTTACTGAGGGGTCTTCGCTCGGTTGGAATGCCGATTTCACTCTGAATAATACAGCACTTGAATTGCCACCTTTAATCACCAGCACTGTCCCAAAAGCTAAAAATATACCGAAGCCCAATATGATTTCTTTTTTCAAAGTCATCAATACATAAAATGCTAAGCCCAAGGGGATTAAGGCGAAACAGGTGCGTGTACCTGTATATATCGAAGACCAAAACATTAATATTGCAGCTGAAATCAGTAAACCTCTATATAGTAAACGCATAGGAGCTGTTGCATATATTAAACAAAAAACACCCATATACGCCATCATAATCCCAAAAGTCATGGCATCATTGAATAGTGAAAAGGTTCGCATCCGACCCCATTGAAAAAACAATTGAAAACGTTCAGGGTCTTGGTATATCCATGCTTTTTCGGCAGATGAAAACCCTAAAAACTCTTGTTTGAGACCATAAACAGCAACTATGGTCGCTAAAACGATGATTAAATTCAACATTTGTTGAATCCGTTTGAAAGAATTGAACGCATAACAAGCGATAAAATAAAGTAAATTAAGGATTGCCAAACTGCGCACAGTAAAGAGCCAAGCCATTTTTGACTCTTGCGAAGGGTTTAATACTTGAAAAATATTGAAGTAAATCCAAAAAAGTAAAATTGTAGAAATGGGGTCTTTCGCAAATGCCCAATTTCTCTTTAACACTTGACCGATTAAAATACCCGCAACCATCAAAAGCAATAATGCATCAAGAGAAGTACCAATAGGTGCATTTGTCATTTTACCAATAAATTGCACTAAAAAAGCAACTATTAGCGTAAACATCACCCCAAATTGATGATAAAACATACAGGCAAATATCATCGGAAGTGCCACCACCGAACCTATCAGAATGGTACTCATTCCCATTCCGATATATGGTATGAGACTTCCCAATACCAAACCCAAGGTCGTGAATAGCAGAAAACCCATCGGATTGTTCAACTTTTGGATAAAAATTGTATTTTCTAACCAATCTTTGACCGTATCTTTTATCGAAACAATGTGATTTAGTAGCATAGTTCTCTCTAAATATGTAAAAGTTTGGACGTTTACAGAAACAGTAGCTTTAAAGCAGAACCTAAAAAAGTTCCTACAAATAATAAAATGCCAATCATTTCAATCAACTCCTCTTTGGCTGACATTTTGAATGGATTATTTTTTTCATTAAACATGATTCATCATTTATTTTTTTCTCTTATCTTTTTATATTTAATACTTAAATCATCCCCTCATTATCAAACTGCTTTTGAAGTGATTTTTCGGTATTTTAATCCATTTGTGAGTTCCAAAATCAAAATATTTTATAACTCTTGCAGGATTTCCAACTGCCACTGAATAGGCAGGAATATCTTTTGTGACAACGCTACCCGCTCCTATTACTGAATTTTTCCCGATACGCACACCCGCCGTCACAATCACGCCTGCACCGACCCACACACCATCTTCAATAATAATCTCATTGGCACTAAAACCTTGTTCAACAATGGGTTTTCTCGTGTCTAGATAATCATGATTTATACCACTCATCACAACATTTTGAGCAATTAAAATATTATCTTCAAAAGTGACTGGACCTATTATTTTAGAACCACAGCCAATGAGCACTTTCTTTCCCATAATAACATCGCCACAAGCATTTGAAATAAGTGTAAAATCTTCGATTATAGAATATTCACCTACTTCAAATCGGTTGTATGGAAAAATATCCATCCTTGCCGTCCGCCGTATTTTGGCTTTTCTATTAACATCTTGAACAAAAGGGTTTAATATATGGCGAACCCACCAACGAGGACGATACTCGTGTGACGGTTGTAAAAGCCATTGAGCCAATACTTTTAGACGGGGATTTACTTTTATTATCTCTTTTAAACTTGCCATATTTGTATTATTATTTTATTGAATAAACAGTCTTAGTATTTCTAAAAGACTGAATGGCAATGAGTTAGGCTAAAGTCTGAACATCAACTTGTTTATTTTCAAGAAAAGTATCCACAATATCCCAAAACTCCCTTACCCGGTCGCCCCATGTGTTGGATTCACCAATTGACATACGTTGCCGCACCGTTTCCTCTGAATAGTCATCTATTGCATCATCAATGAGCCTGATAAAATGGTCATGGCTTTCAGCAATCCGAATATGTGGCTGAAAACCACGTATATCATCACTAAAACTAGTAGCAATAGCTGATTTGCCAGCAGCTAGATATTCATTTATCTTCAAAGGATATACTGAGCGCGACATTTTATTTATGAGTGATGGTAATATTGCCACATCCATAAATTTCAAATAGTTTGGTACTTCATAAATTGTTTTTGCACCTATCAAAATAACATTCGTCATCTTATCCAAGCCTTCTGAATATACTTCAGGCGAATTAATAGGACCCACCAAAAGCAATGTTTTATCTGTATGAGCTTCTGCCAAACGACGCATAAGGCGATAATCAAGCCGAACATCATCTAAATTACCTATAAAACCAATAATTTTTGTCTTTATATCTTTGATTTCAGCAGGACGTTCTATATCTCGATAATACAAATTTTTAAATATAGAAATATCCACCGCATTGTTCAAGATATGTGTTTCAGGCTGTATCTGCCGAAAATGTCGCCAAAGATTTGTTGAAGTAACCAACGTAATATCCGAATCTTTAACCGCTTGTTCTTCAAGCCGAACCCCATGTTTTGCCACATAAGCCTCTGTTGAAATGTCATCAATACACTGATATATGTTCAAAGTAGCACCCATCGCCTTTGGTAATATGGGTAAAAAAAATGGGTCATAACAAGTCATATATATATAGTCCTTGATATTATTATCATTTATGACTTTTCTAATCCCCATTAATAAAACTTGTTGATTATACTTGTACAGCGTTTTATAAAGACCATTATTGGATAAAAAATTTATGGGAATGGTCGGAGGCGGTGTCACTACAAGAAAATTTTCAGGTATTGATTTTAATTTTTCATAAAAAATGCCCCCCCTCAGTATAGTGGGCAGTCTTTCACGTAACTTTTGGTTCTGTCTTAAATCCCAAATATCTTTTACGGAATAGGGGTGGTTAACATAAAATACGCGATGTGTTTTTGCCAATTCCTTTGCAAAACTCAATGAGACCGAAGAGTAGGCATTGTCAGACCTAAACAGCGTATTGATTATGATGTCATATTTTTTTCTCTTAGACATAATGGTTCAAAATTCATTTGTCAATTTTGGTTGCAAAAACTGTTTTATTTTGTGTCCTCCATTTTTATAGAAAGCCCACATGTATAGAAAAGTATTCAAAATTTGAACATTAAACAGCCGATTTAAGGTTATTTGCATCACCACAAACATCACTGTCATAGCTATAAGCGAACCATACGCAGCACCAAACAAACCAAACCAAGTGATGAACAAATAATTACACGTCAAATTGATAACAGCACCCAAAGTTGTAATATAAAAATTAAGCCGCGGTTTACCTACAGAATCTAAAATAGTCCCAAACTGCATAGCAAAAGCCATAAAAACACCATAAAATATAGTCAAACGCAGTATAGGTGCAGAACTAGCATATTTCGATGAGCCAATTACCCAAACAATCACATCTGCAAAAATCAGTATAAAAAGAACAACAGGCGCAATTAAAGCCATAAGCACGCCGACAGATTTTTCGTATAAATATTTAGCTCCGTCCCCCCCCTCAGTATTTGTCCGCCTTGCAGATTGGGGAAATAAAATAGCAGCTAATGTGGTCGTCGGCACTTCTGCCAGATTATTGATTTTGATACTTAAATCGTAGGTAGAAAGCGTACCTAACAATAGCTTACCAAGCATCATTTTGTCCACATTCTTGTAAGCCATCGTTGAAAGATTCGTCCCAAAAGTATATTTGCCGTATTCCAACATTTTTTTTACCCATGCCCAATCAAGTGGTGCCTGCAAACTAAAATATTTTTTTGCAAAATTATATGCCATAAGCGTTGCTGGAATCGCTGCAAAAAGTTGAATATAAGCCAAATTAGTCAAGGAAAAAGTATTATCTGATAATTTTATGTACAAGACATAAAAAAACAAAGAACCATTACGCACAAAAGATGACCAAAACAAGCCCTTGAAATCCATATTCGCTTGCTGAATAAAATTGAATTGGTAAAGAGCTGACAATATGAATGTCGTTATGGCATAAATGGATAAAAGTTTTGTCAATTCTGTACTTTCGTAGAAGTGACCGACCCATCCACTACTCATTAATAATAAAAACACGACAATAAGAGAGAGTGAAATATTCAAAAATAAAGAGGCTTTATTAATTTTTGCATGTTCATACTGAGGGGTCTGATTAAGGAACGTTATTAAGCCATTTTGCAATAAACCAGTGCGGCCAATTTCAATAAATGCTGTTATTGTCATATAAATGACCCAAACCGAGCAAGATTCCTTGTCTAAAACGCGCCATAAAATGATGACTGAACCGAGATTAAAAATCATCTGAGTCAATTGATTGAGCAGCGAATAAAATCCCGATTTTATCCAATAGTTTTTCACAAAATGTATGTTTAAGAGTCTGATAATAAGATTATCCGTAACTCAATTAATTCAAATTTTTCAAGTCAGCTTTATTCAAAACGCCTCCTAATACTTTATTTTTCAATGTTTGAAGAAATGATAAGCCGTCGTCATCTTTGTTAGAAAGGCTTGACATTGCATCAAAAATAGGAATAACTTTATCAACAAAATCAACCAGTTCCAGTGCATCTGAATATTTGTTCATCGCCGCCGCTTCGAGAAAAATATAGTCATACCGCAAACTCAAATCTGCTATTTTCTTTTTAAAATCAACCCCTGACAATAATTCAGAGGGCGAATTATGTCCACCTTTATTGCCAATAATATCAACAGTTGGCATATTTATCGTAAAACCCAATGCCGTTGTACTTGGTAAAACCTTTACTTCAGACGTGACAGGATTGTTTTCAAAAGGCTTAACTGCCATCGTAGAAAGTGTGTTATTCTTGAAATTCGTGTCAATAATTAAGACTTTCTTATGTTTTAGCGTAAAAGAATAAGCCAAAGATGCTATGAGAAACGATTTACCTTCTTGATTTTTTAAAGAAGTAATTAAAAATGATTTAGCCCCTGATGCTTCAATAGCATGACGTATTTTACGCAGCGATTCCTTGAAAAACTCTGCTTCTTTTGACCGCGTATCGTCATTGAAAAATGCATCATAATTTCCCCAATGTTTAGCATTTAATTTGTTAAGTGCTGCGATGAGCGGCAAACCCACTTGTTTTTCATATTGAAAAATTGAACTTAAAGACTTATCGAAATATGTGAGCATAAATAAGAAAATAGTCGCAACTGTACCCGCACCAACACCCGCAAAAGCTGAAATCAAAGCCCGTTTCGATGATTCAGGTTTGTAAGGATAGATAGGTGGATCAATGACACGCACAGGTTTTTCTTGTTCGCCCGATTGTTGAATCACATCTGCTTGGTTTTGCTTGTCAATAGCATATTTATATTCTGCCTCTGCTGTTTCTATTTGTTTACTCAACTTGTTCCAAATGGCATTATTTCCAACCAGCTGTGTTTTTTTGTGATATAATTCGGCAATACGCCCATTGAGTGATTTTACACGTTGTTCAGCAGAGCCAAAATCGCTTTGAGATTCAACATATTTTAAAAACAATTCATTTTGTTTATTCAATGCTGGATTGGTATTATCGTACCTACTTTTGGCAATTTTTTCAACAGCAGATACTTTTTGGGCTTTTAATTCATTAATTCGGTATT
The DNA here is from genome assembly GCA_043744455.1 of Saprospiraceae bacterium. Lineage (GTDB taxonomy): Bacteria > Bacteroidota > Bacteroidia > Chitinophagales > Saprospiraceae > JAAFJT01. The sequence continues at coordinate 59,528 of JAYTUQ010000200.1, forward strand.
GAATATTATTATCCTTAGTACCTGAATCTACCCATTTATTATTCAATTTTTCTATTTCTTTATCCAAATTCTGAATATCATGATTGGTGTTCATACTCTCAGAATAGCTACCCACAATATTATCTCTATAGCCTTTAAATTGCCCCGCATAAACATCCAGGGTTTTTTGATAACCAACCTTTTTCTTTTGTTCATCATCCCTCGCCATCTCCATCTCTTTTATCTGTGAAACAATTGCTTGGGCTTGTTCCATTGGCGCAACTAAGCCATTGCTACGTGCATAAAAGACCTGCTGGTTGTTCAAGTTATCTAAAACAGCTTTCTTTTCTTGAACTAAATGCTGATAAAATTTATACGTTTTATTTTCAAAAGTATCTTTTCTCATATAAAACGAATTCATAAATTCATCTACAAAGTTTTTGACGACAAAATAGGCTAATTCAGGTTTTTCGGCAATAAATTCCACACGCATATATTGCGATTTTTCGACGCGCTTAATATCTATTTTTTCCCGAACAGTTTCATAATCATAACCCATAGCTTTTTCAAGAGAACGTGCAATATAGACATGTTCCTTATCTGCTTCCAAAATACCAATCGAGTCCGGACGTAGCATCAGGGCATCAAGGTATTTATCAATTTGCTCTTGAGTTATACCACTTTTTTCATCTAACTGCAATTTTCTGAAAGTTGCTAAGCTGTCCGTAGGGCGCAAGTCATGAAGGATGAGTTTTTTTGTCAATGCATTAATGGCAGGCCGACCTTTCATTAATTCAACAAGGTTTGCGAATTTACTTTCGATTTCAAATTCTTGAATAAAAGGGTTGGCTTCGCCGACTGCGCGAACGCTTTTATAATCTATCAAGCCCGTTTCGATAACTGAAGAAGATTTATATTTCTTGGGTAGCAATCCAACAACAAATGCCGTGGTCGCTGCAGCTGCTATGATAACAGTCAATAATAACCACTTCCGTTTAAATAGGATAAAAAAGAAATATTTTAGTTCCATATGCGAATGATTCGTTTTCCCCTTTCTCTTTCTCTTTTTGAATATATCAGGCTTCAAAAAGCCGTATATCCTGATAAAGTTAGTTTGTTAGTTTTCTTATTTATTTAAAAAAATCAAAATTCTGGAGATTTTGCTAAAGCTAATAACTCATAATTTAAGATTTTCATTTTTTAGTTTTGCAAAGCTAAGGATAAAAAATAAAATAAGTCAAACAATTGATTTTCAATAATTTAACTTCTTTTGCATGTGATACATTTAATAAATTTTTTAAATTTAGAATACTTTTTTAAAATAGGTATCAAGTCATGATTATCATGAAATTACAGTTTCTTAAAAATAATATCTGATAACTATTCCTCCTTAAGATAACAACATCTAAATTCAATTGCGAATAAAAAAAATATCAACTTTACCCTAAAAGTTGACATTTTTATATCATTTGACGAATGATTTTTTAGCGTCAATTTGCTTTAACTACTTCGCCATATAAATCAAATTCAGCAGCACTGGTTATTTTCACGTCCGCGAAATCACCCATCCGGACATAATTGTTTTTAGCTTTTACCAAAACCTCATTATCTACTTCTGGCGAATCATGTTCGGTTCTGCCAACCAAATACGCTCCTTCTTTTCTATCAAACAACACACGCAGCGTCTGCCCAACTTTGGCTTCATTTTTTTCAAACGAAATATCTTGCTGAATTTCCATCAAACGTTGTGCCCGAGCTTCTTTTACTGAGGGGTCAATATCATCTTCAAAATCATGTGCTGATGTGTCTTCTTCATGAGAATATTGAAAAACACCGACACGTTCAAACTGCATTTCTTCAACAAAACGGCACAAGTCCTCAAATTCTGCCTCTGTTTCGCCAGGAAATCCAACTAACATCGTCGTCCGAATAGCAATATTTGATACTTTTTTTCGGGCGATATTGATTAATTCTACCGTTTCTTCCTGTGTAATTTGACGGCGCATACGTGCCAAAACCTCATTATTGGCATGTTGCAAAGGCATATCGAGGTATTTGCAAACCTTAGGTAAACGTGCCATCACATCAAAAACTTCGGTTGGAAATTTCGATGGATAGGCATAATGCAAACGAATCCATTCAATGCCTTCAACTTCATGTAAAGCCTCTAAAAGCTGTGATAATTCACGTTTTTTATACAAATCCAAACCATAATATGTCAATTCCTGTGCAATCAGCATGATTTCTTTGACACCTTGACGAGCTAAATTTTTAGCTTCACGTACCAATTCTTCTATTGGACGAGACACGTGTTTACCCCGCATTAAAGGAATAGCACAAAATGAACAAGTGCGGTTACAACCCTCCGAAATTTTCAAATATGCATAGTGGCTCGGTGTAGAAATCAAACGTTCACCTATCAATTCATGTTGATAATTGGCGTTGAGTTTTGCCAATAATTGCGGCATTTCGAGCGTACCAAAAAAGGCATCTACTTCTGGTATTTCAGCTTCAAGGTTGTCTTTATAACGTTGCGACAAACAGCCTGTAACGTAGAGTTTATCAATTTGTCCTCGTGTTTTTAAGTCCGCATACTCCAAAATCGTATCTACAGATTCCTGTTTCGCTAAATCTATGAAGCCACATGTATTAACAATGATGATATTAGCTTTGCGATCACTGTCGTGTTTGACATCAAAATCATTCGCTTTGAGTTGCGTCATAAGGTTCTCTGAATCAACTGTATTTTTAGAGCACCCAAGTGTAATTACGTTGACTTTATCTCGCTTTAATGTTTTAGTTTTCAATACTTTATATTTTGAAAAAATAAACCCCCTCAGTATAGAAGGTGCTTTTTGATGAAAAAGTCCGCAAAGATACGATGTAGTTTATAAAAAAAGGAAAGCACTACCTTTTTTAAGCTGCTATTGGAAATGTTGGGAAAATGTAAGCCTGAATGTCAATATATTTTTGTGTCGTTTATTCATTATCAGAAGTGCAGCACAGCTTCTAAAATCTAATATTTTCAAAAATTGTTCCAAAGTAATCGTTAAATCAAAAAGGGCAAAAAAGATGATTCCTGATATGCCTTCTAAAAGACTTTTTACTGAGGGGGGTAAAAATATTGAGGGCAATCAAAAGTTCCCTCTTGATTGCCCTCAATATTTGAATTATTATACTTAAAAAAAATTAAGCACGTGTCACATTCTTCTTTTTACCCTTCATCTGACCTGCTAATTTGACTGCGTTATAGACATTGATAACGCCACCTGTACGGCTCAAGCTGCTGAAAGATACTTTTTCCTCCGTACCTGGTTTTTTCACTTTATAATCCTGCTTAACGACTGATTTTTCAATACATTCTTTAACTTGTTCAGCTGTCAATTCAGGATAATAAGAACGAATAACCGCTGCCACGCCTGCACATACTGGAGATGCCATAGATGTACCTGACAAGTTTTTGTACTGATTTTCTGGTAAAGTTGAATAAATATCGACACCTGGAGCGAATACATCTACATTTTTTTGCCCATAATTAGAAAACTCTGCTACGGCATCTTCATTCTTTTTCCAAGACAATGCGCCTACTTCAATCCAGTTTTTTGCTTTTTTAGGGCGGAACAGACCTTTCTTTTCAAAACGAGCATTTGGAAAATTTGTCTCTCCTGCATCATTGTTTTTTGAATCATTACCCGCTGCATGAACGAGCAGAACGTCTTTTGATTGAGCATATTTCACGGCTTTATCAACAGCTATTTTGTCCCAAGATTGGCTTTTTCCAAAAGACATATTAATAACAGATGCACCATTATCAACAGCGTAAATAATCGCATTTGCTACGTCTTTGTCGCGTTCATCACCATCAGGAACACACCGAACCCCCATGATACGCACATTATCCGCTACCCCTTTCATACCCACGTTATTGCTACGAACAGCACCGATAATGCCCGCTACGTGTGTACCGTGCAAGGCATCAGGTCCTTTTACATCATTATTGCCGTAATTACGTTCATAACTGTCCGCATAATTGTCTTTAACAATTTCTGCACGTGGATTAAATTCTGGATTATATTGATATTTGACCTTTGATTCATAATACTCAACGCCTTCTTGAATAGGATCAATCAGTTCTTGTCTTATAGTTTTAAAATTTGACACATCTTTACCCAAACCCATCATTTTGGCCAAAATATTTTTTCCAATAATGAGATTTTGATTTGTACCCACTTTTATGGCATCGACGTTGGCTTTATTAATAGCTTTGCCAGCCAAAGCACCTTCTACTGCTTCTAAAGCATTAGAATAAGTGGTTTTCATGCCTTCATATTCTGCCAAAGCTTCTTGACCTTCTTGAAGTTTGGTTTCTACTTCTTTTTTAGCTACTTGATATTGTTCATATTCAGCTTTTTCAGATTTAGACAACTTCGCGGGGTCAGCATTCTCATATTTAGGCTTTAGTTTGCCATAAATACGTGTAATTTCAAGCGTTTCATGGTTTACACTACGACCATCTTTACCACCTAAAAAATTCCAACCATATACATCATCAATATAACCGTTCTTGTCATCATCTATGCCGTTTCCAGGGATTTCACCAAGGTTATGCCACATAACATCTTTTAGGTCATCATGCATATAATCTACACCGCCGTCAATAACCGCTACAATAACAGTTTGTCCTTTTTTACCTCTTAAAAGATCAGAATAGACCTTTTCAGTACTCACACCATTAACATTATTTTCTGTCGGGTCAAGGTTGAACCAGTTATCGGGTGCTTTAGTTTGTGCGTCAATTGTTTTACTAAAAACGAGTATAATCCCCGCAAACAATAGATTTTTTAATCTCATTTTAACTTTGATTTATTTAATTTGAAAAGTGATAGGATATTTTGATTTGAATAATACGCCAAAATTACCATTTTAACGCAAAAACCAAACCTATTATTTATAAGGCGTAGACTAACTTGACTTTGTTAAATTAGGAATAAAACTACTATGGTTTAAAAATTGTTGAATAAAGAATGAGACAGAAAAAAACTATTGGGGTCTAAGTTT
>JAYTUQ010000201.1:0-1742 GCA_043744455.1 Saprospiraceae bacterium
GACAATTATATATAACCCCATGTTTTCCTGCTGATTATTAAGCCATTGTAAAGGTCAATTCATTTTCATGGATGTTTAGTTGCCTTATTCTTCTTTGAATATTTTTGACTTGATTAAGTCTGATTTTGTTGAGGTACTCAGCTGGAGGTTCCGCCTTGTATGGTTGTTTTTTCACTAACATGTTCCATAGAATGACGGCCAATTTTCGGGCCGTGGCAACAATGGCTATCGAACGTTGCTTTTTCTTTTCTATCCGTTTGAAAAAATGAACCAGCGAGCTTCCTGTTTTCATATTGCCGATGGCATTGGCAGCATGCATCAGGGCATGTGCCAATCGGTTTTTCCCTTTCTTGGTTTTGCCAGAGATTACTTTACCTCCCGTTATTTTTAAATCAGGGGAAAGTCGTAACCAGGATGTAAATTGTTTGGCTGCGGGAAAAGATTTCAAGTCAATGCCCACTTCACTGAGCAAACATAAAATAGTGCCCAGACCCACTCCCTCAATAGTGCTGATGTCTACTCCCCCGGTTAATTCAACAGACAATTGTTGAAGGTCTATCCTCGACTCATTTTTTCGGGCTTTCTTTTTTTTGATTTTTCGTTCTTTCCCAACAACAGGTAGGCCTTCTTCTTTTTGTTTTCGGGCTATCTCTGCTTGAAGAAGTTGTTGTATCCGTTCATCACAAGCGTCTATTTTTGTATGATAGTACGTATAGAGTTCATAGCATTGGCGCAGTTCAAAAATATATTCCTCCCGCCAGTCCCCGCTTAACGCTGATTCTATTTCAGCTTTCGATGCTTTGACACCAGGCTGCACCAGCGATGCTAATATTGCTGCGTTGCGTTCTCCTTTCAGAATAGCTTCAATAATATCTTTGCCAGATCTGCCCATCACATCGCGCAGCACAACATCTAAGCGGATGTTGATCAGCCGAAGGGCTTTTTGCATCTTGTTGATATAGCTTGCCGCACTTTCTACCAGGCACTGCCGATGCCGATAGTATTGACGGAGCGTTTCGGTAAATAAATCAGGAATGAAGCTTCCCTCTAACATGCCCATGGTATGCAGTTTTTGTATCCACTGACAATCCTGAACATCAGTTTTACGACCCTTTACATTTTTTGTGAATTTGCCATTTACCAAAATAGGATTCAGTTGGTACTGTTGCAGTAGAACAAACAAGGGCTGCCAATAACTGCCCGTGCTCTCCAAAGCTACCGTGGTGACACCCTTGGCAACAAGGTGTTGACAAAGGGCATGAAGATCATCGGTGTAAACACCAAATTCCACTACATCTTCTTTACTTTGCCCAATGGCCACATAATGCGAACGACTGCCCACATCAATGCCGGCAGCGTGGGCATGAATAATGGGCATTTTTTCAAATTTTTCAATTACTGGATTTTGTTTCATTTTGTCCATAGTATTTTTGTTTTTTTTAAACAGTCGCCAACAGGTTGCATTAGAAATATTGAAAGTATTATATGCGGGATGTTTTCCTAAAAAGAAAACTCACCAGTCTTTGTTTCTCAATATGTTCGTGAATCGAACATATCGTGCAACCCCACTAGAATTTGAAACGGACTTCGAAGGTGCCAGTTTGTCGACAGTTGGGATGGCGGCTGTTTTTTTTCTAAACTACAAGTGCCAATCCACTAATTCAAGTAAGACGATCGTGCAAATACCAAATTTCGGTTATGCAAACTTTGTTGCCCGCTAAGCGCGGAGAATTTGAAATGCA
>JAYTUQ010000202.1:0-25077 GCA_043744455.1 Saprospiraceae bacterium
TAACGGCGATTGGGGCGATTATCTCGGTGGTGCAGACCGAAATCACTACTCTGAACTCACGCAAATCAATCCCTCAAATGTCAATCAATTAAAAATCGCATGGACATACTCGACCGCCGATTCAGGTCAAATGCAAGTCAATCCGTTAGTCATTGATGGCATATTGTATGGCGTCACGCCCACCGTTCAAGTCTTCGCTTTGGACGCAGCCACGGGTAAACAATTGTGGATTTTTGGCGATAAACTCAATGCGTGGCACAGCACAAGTCGTGGTGTAGCGTTTTGGACAGACGGTCAAGAGAAACGCATTTTACATACCATTGGCTCGTTTTTGTATTGTTTAGATGCTAAAACAGGTCAACCTATTAACTCATTTGGCGAAAATGGGCGCATTGATTTACACGATGGTTTGCCTGATATTGCCAAAGACAAATTCATTATTTCCAATACGCCCGGGACTGTTTTTGAAGATTTAATTGTCCTGCCTGTGCGCGTGTCTGAAGGTACAGATGCTGCGCCAGGCGATATTCGCGCTTTTAATGTCAAAACGGGCAAATTAGCGTGGACTTTTCACACCATTCCTTATCCCAACGAAGCGGGTTACGAAACTTTCCCTCCAGATGCTTATAAAAATACAGAAATCGGGGCGGCTAATAATTGGGCAGGTATGGCTGTTGATAAAAAACGAGGCATATTATATGTGCCAACGGGTTCTGCGGCTTATGATTTTTATGGCGGCAACCGTTTGGGCGCGAATCTCTATGCTAATTGCCTTTTAGCTTTGGATGCACGAACAGGAAAACGGCTTTGGCATTTTCAAACCATGCACCACGATGTTTGGGATAGAGATTTGCCCGCACCACCCAATTTGATGACGATAAAAAAAGGCGGAAAAAGCATTGATGTCGTTGCGCAAGTGACCAAACAAGGGCTGGTTTTTGTTTTTGATAGGGTCACTGGCGTGCCAATTTATCCCATCAAAGAAGTGAAAGCACCTAAATCAGATTTGTTGGGTGAAGTCACATGGAAAACCCAACCCGTGCCGACAAAACCCAAACCTTATGCGCGTCAAGCCTACGAATTGACCGAAAAAGACATCAGTCCTTATGCTGAAAATCGCGCGGAATTGGTTAATCGCTTTAAAAATTATAAAATAAAACGCTTTGCTGCGCCGAGCCGAGAAGGTACGGTCATTTTGCCAGGTTACGACGGTGGTGCAGAATGGGGTGGGGCAGGGGCTGACCCCGAAGGGATTTTGTACGTCAACAGCAATGAAATGCCGTGGATTTTAAACATGATTGAAACGCCAACCGATGATGCATTGGCGCATTTGCCTTTGGGTGAAAGAATTTATACAATGTCATGCAGCGTGTGTCATGGCGCAGAGCGCAAAGGCAACCCCCTCAGTAATTACCCTTCTTTGATAGATATTGGCAAACGGTTGGACAGAACGGCTATCCATACCATCATCACAAATGGCAAAGGTATGATGCTCGGCATGGCGCAATTAGGCGCGACCGAAAAGCAAGCCGTCATTGATTTCCTATTGGGTATGGAGAAAAAAGAAGTCGCTGCAACGGTTACTCCGACCACCAAAACGCCTTATCTGCCCTTCAAAAGTACGGGTTACAATAAGTTTTTGGACAGTAAAGGGCATCCTGCTATTTCGCCACCGTGGGGAACGCTCAATGCCATTGATTTGAATACAGGTAAATACGTCTGGAAAATTCCTTTCGGCAACGAACCAAATATGGATGTAAAAGGAACAGGCTGCGAAAATTACGGCGGTCCCGTCATTACGGCAAGCGGGCTGTTGTTTATTGCTGCGACAAAAGACGGACAATTCAGAGCTTTTGATAAAAAAACGGGCAAACTGTTGTGGGAAGTGACTTTACCTGCGGCGGCTTTTGCAACACCTGCCACGTATATGGTCAATGGCAAACAATACATCGTGCTGGCTTGTGGCGGTACAAAATTGGGGACGAAAAAAGGGAATCAGTATGTGGCGTTTGCTTTGCCTTAGGTGGTTTTTGTACCACGAATTACACAAATTAATACGAATTTTTTTCTAACACGAATTGCACGAATTGCACGAATTACACGAATTAATACGAATTACACGAATTGCTTTATTTTCAATGAAATACATAGTTTAAAAAGGGCTTTCCTATAAAAATTTTGACTAAAACAAACAGACCCATTTCTGTCGTTTTAAGTCTTATCTGCGGTTAACGTATCGGATATTTTTAAAATATCCGATACGTGTTATAGCCATAAAAAGTTTATTGTTACTTAAAGTAACAGCATTGAAATCAACGAATTGACGCTCAATTTAGTGGATGATGCAGCAGCGACTTACATACTTCATTGTGACGTTTGCACCCTCATTCCCTTTTAACTGAAAAACGCTTTATTCGCCATTGCCCACATCAACAGCGCGTTGTTTTGAGCAGGTAAATCCAATTTTCGCATCATATTGTACCGATGGTTGTCAACCGTTTTTTCAGATATAAACAGCAATTGGGCAATCTCTTTGCTGGTGCGTTGCTCGGCGATGAGTCGGGCGATTTTTTTTCTGCAAAGGTCAGTTTGTTGAGTCCATTGTCTTCGGTTGCGTCTATGTAGAGGTTTTGATTAAGTTTTGGACTAAACCATATTTCACCTCGAAGGACGGCTTTAATACAGGTATCCAAAACGTCGGTTGAAAACTCTTTGAGCACATAGCCTTTCACGTTCAACTCTTGGGCGCGCCGGAAAATGGATATTTCCTTGTGCATGGTCAGTAAAATGGCTTTTATACTGAGGGGACCTTTTTGCAGTTGTTCCAATATCTCAAGGCCGTTCATGCCGGGTGTGTTGATGTCCAAAAGGGCAATATCAGGCTCGTGTTGCCGTATGCCATTTAAGGCGTTGATGCCGTTGTTGTAGATGTCACAGACCTTATGCCCTAAGCCTTCAACATAGACTTTTGTCCCCATGAGGGTAAACGGATGGTCGTCGCAGATGAGTATTTTTGCCATTTGTTTTAATGATGAATGGTGAATGGCGAACGGATTCAGATTAGTGAAATTTATAAAATTGCCCTAATCAACCTACATATTCGGGACAACTATTTTGATGATTGTTCCTTTTTCTGATGATGTTGTCAATGCGTTGGGCGGCTGATGTTTCAACCATCGTCCTTTTGAGGGTCAATAGTTCGCTGCTGATGCCGTCGTGGAGGTCACGGGCGATGCGGCTGCGTTCTTCTTCGGTGTTATTGAGGAGTTGTTGGGTAAATTGAAGTTGCTCGGCGGCGTGTTTTTTAGCTTGTTTGGTGCGTTGCCAAAGATAAAAAACAACACAACCCAAGACAATAAGCCCCAAAATGGCAATCAACAAAGCATTCAGCGCGTTCTTTTCGGCTAAGGCTTTGATTTGCAAGGCTTTCTCTTGTACGAGGCTTTTGATGTCGGCGGCTTGTAGTTGTTTGTCTTTTTCTGCGAGACTCAACTGTTGTTCTTTCTCTTGTTTTTCTGCTTTTTCTTTCAAAAAAGCCAAGTGTTGGAGGTCTTTTTCCTTGTTGCTGAGTGCCAAAGCCTGTTCTTTGAGCGTTAGCGTTTGTTGTTGTTGTTGCGACAAGAGCTTCTGCCTTTCCAATTGCTCGACGGTAAGTTGTTGCTCGACTTTTAGCACGGCTTCCTTTTTGTCGTAATCATATTGTATTTCTCGGCGGGTGACTTCCTTCTTGACCACATCGCCCGATGCACTGTCTCGGAAGATGATGTATTTTTTAAACGCTTCATAAGACTTGGGATAATCGTCCATTTTCTCATAAGTGTGGCTCAATGCTTCATAAACGTCTTGTAAATCAGTGAGATCATCAATGTCTTTTGCCAATGTCAACGCATTATTGAGCATTTCTAAGGCTTTTTCGTAGCGATTACTGAGGGGTATGCCTTCGGCATTCAGCAAGTCGTCATCAGCATTTGTATAGGTAACGCCGATGCCCCAAAAGCTGGAAAACTGATGTTGTTTGTTGCCAATCTCTTTACTCAAGGTCAACGCTTTTTTGTAATATGCCAAAGGTACTGCCACAAGCCCTGCGGGTTCAACCACAGCACCAACACCCCTTATCAGTTATCAAGTTGAGAAAGTAACGAATGGCACGACCCGCGAGACTGTTTGCAGCACAAGTGGCACAACGATGTCTGGTTCGAACGGTAACTATACCTTCGAAAGAGTCTATACTAAAAACTTTACTGGGACAGATTGTCAATGATACAGCGGGTGAAATTCATCAAGCAACAGTAAAATTCTTGGCTTTGTGACAATTTAGGCTTACCGCCCAAATTGTCACAAAGCCAAAATACTGAGTAAATTATTTATTTTAAAAAAAAATAAACGACTAAGAAATTGATTACTAAATAGTTAAGTTGCGTATAGTTATAAATAACTATATGCAATTTATTTTTATTTTTTTACTTTTACACTGTCACCAAAAAACAAGACGGTTGCACCCTCTTCTTTATGAACGACAACACACTTATTTTCTCATATTTTAAATAATCAGTCACCATGCAGATACAACAATTTAGGCCTTTTTCTGTTCTCAAGCATTTATCTATTTCTAATCAATTTACCCTCTAAAAAAATGGACAAGACCAAGTCTTAATACTTTGGGGGTCGCTTTTTCCTCAAAAAACCAAAGTGACAACAACGCAAAGCCCGAATGTGATAAAGACGGTACAATAATTCTTTTTTTTAAATTTTTTCAAGAATGAAACAATTTTTTTACACAATTAAACCACTTGTATTAGTGAGTTTGCTCATTTTGCTGGGTGTTTTTACGCAATGCACTCAACAAGAGCCAGCGCAAAACGCCAGCTCATCAACAGCAACGGCGACTACAACAGTAGCGCCCGTTGCGGCAACAACTGCGGCGGCGACTACAACAGTAGCGCCCGTTGCGGCAACAACTGCGGCGGCGACTTCGGTCCCCCCCTCAGTAAATCAAGCCGCCTTAGCTTCTAAACCCGGTGCAAAAGCCGCTAAAAAAGCAACGGCTACAACAGCAGTAGCCATGCTTGCCGCTAATGACCTTTCGTCAAGTAGCCATACAAACGACGACCGCGACGAAGAAGCCGAAGAGGAAAGAGAGCGGGAACAAAAGAAAAACTCTTACGCAGAGTTTTTGAAAAGGGAATTTGAAATGACCAAAGACCCTGCTACTGGAAAAGTGCCAAAGATGGCAGCCTTTGAGGCATTAGAAGCCGCTAAACAAGCAAAAGAGTTTATGTTACCCCAAAATGCACGCGGGGCTAATGTGGATGGTAAAGAAGCCATACCAACAGTGACTGTCACGCCACGAGGACCTTTCAATTTTGGGGGACGTGTGCGTTCGGTGGGTGTTGATAGAAGAAATAACAACATCTTAATTGCGGGGGGCGTATCTGGCTCTATTATGCGGTCAGTAAACGGGGGCGATACATGGACTAACGTTCATCCTGCTGGCATACACCATTCTGTCAATGCAGTTGTCCAACATCCTCACGTAACTTCTGGTGATATTTGGTATGTAGGAACAGGTGAGCCGGGTTCAAGTGCAAGTGCCTCCGGAGCGGCTTATCATGGAAACGGGATATTAAAATCTACGGACAACGGGCTAACTTGGGCAGCTATCGTACTTACCCAAGGTGTGTTAGAAAGCTACGATAATGGTTTTGAAGCTGTTTCTAAAATAGTCGTTGACGCCGCTTCAGGACGCATTTACGTTGCTCTACTTGATGCTATTTATGTATCTGATAACATGGAGGGAAGTTGGACAAAAATGTTGGGCAATGATAATAGTTCTAGCGGTTATTCAGATATCATAAAAACAAGTAATGGCACTTATTATGCAGCTGTACGAGGTAATGGTATTTGGAAATCCAATGTTGCAGACCCTACTATAGAAGCTCACTGGACTAAAATAGCTGGAACAGGTGCGACGAATACCTTAGCTACTGGGTTTGAAAGAATCGTGTTGGCATCATCGCCTAATAACCCTAATTTGGTGTATGCCCTGTATAATGCAACAGAATTTACTTGCCCTAATACGGAAAAATCACAAGCAAAATTAGAGGTGTATAATGCAGCAGGAGCAGGAACTTGGACAGATTTGACCAATAATGTAGGCAATTGTGCAAGTATTGCGGGAACAAAAGTAATTAGCCCGCAAGGTGGTTACAATTTGGCAATTGCTGTAAAACCTGATAATGCGTCACTTGTTTATCTGGGTGGTACAGAGATTTATCGCTACAATACAGCCGATAACAATTATGTCTTTATCGGAGGCGACCAAGGCTCGCCGAGCGGTACTAACCTACATGTGGACGTTCATTCTCTCTATTTTTCAAACAATACAACACTTTGGAGTACAAATGATGGGGGGGTGCATAAAACCGATGTAACAGGAACGCCCGCAGCTGCGCCACAAGGTCTTAGTTGGGAAAGAAAAACGACGGGTTTCAATGGCTATCAATTTTATCGTGCCGACATTTCGCCAACCAATGGAAGTGGCTTTGTTGGGGGCGGTGCGCAAGACAATGCGAACATGGTTATTCCCAATGGCACGACCGATGGTATCGAAGTAGGCGGCGGCGACGGGGCGCAACATGCTATTATTTCACAAAGCGGTAGCGATTATAATGTCTTGACATCTACCCAAAACGGTAGTCTGACGCGAAGAACCCAAGCAGGTTTACAGGGAGGTATCAAACCTACTGGTCAAACAGGAGAATTTGTTACTGGTTTTTTGGTAGATAAAGACAATACTGACTTCCTGTATTTTCCCAGTTTCAATACCGGTTCGTCAGGACGTAAATTATTCCGTAGCCGAACAGCCTCTACGCTTACAAGTGGCGATATAACAGGAGACCCGACCACGGGTTATCAAGAATTGACAGGCGTACAATCAGCCGCTGGAACAATTATTAGGTCACTGGCAAGTTCCTACAATGCGGCATACGCTGGCGCAGCTTACAGTGCCTCTAACGCCAATCGCAAATTATACTTTGCAACCTCTGATGCTTTATTCAGGTTAAATGACCCTGCTTTCTGTGATGCCAGTACAGCACCTGTCAATTTAAATGCACCGGGAACGGGTGTTATCAGCGATATTGCTGTTAATCCGATTAACGATAATGAGTTGTTATTAACCTATTCTAATTACAACACCGTTAGTATCTATCATACGACCAATGCCAATGATGCCATGCCAACTTGGACAGCCGTTGAAGGTAATGCGACTTCTGCGGTGGGCAAAGCCTCTGTGCGTTCTGCCCTGATTGTTCGTTCGGGGACACAAACTTTGTATTTTGTAGGAACATCAACCGGTTTATATGCAACTGATGCACTCTCTGGTGGCACGACTGCATGGGAAAAAGTAGGGGGTACGACGGATAAAATTAACTTCGCACCTTGTGTCAGTATGCGTTTAAGAACCTCTGACAATAACTTTGTAGTCGGTACACATGGTAGTGGTCTATTCCAATTGTCAGTGCCTGCTGCAGTACTTCCTATTGAGTTAACATCTTTTACGGGTAAAGCAGTAGATAAAACCAATGTCTTATCGTGGGAAACCGCTACCGAAATAAATAATAAAGGTTTCGACATAGAGCGCAGCGCAGATGGCAGCCGTTTTGAAAAAATTGGTTTTGTAATGGGGAATGGTACATCAACCAAATCGCAATCTTATAGTTTTGAGGACAATACCCCCCTCAGTATTTCATACTATCGCCTCAAACAATGGGACAATGATGGACGCTTTGAACTGTCAAAAGTCATTCAGATTACTCAAAAAAGAAGTGTCAAACTCACTGTTTATCCAAACCCTGTTTCTAATATCTTGACTGTAGAAACCGAAGCAAAGGGGGATTATCAAATTATCAACCTTATAGGGCAGACGGTGTTACGCGGTCAAATCAGCACACCAAATATTGATGTTTCAGCTTTACCACAAGGTACTTATATGTTAGTAGTGGGTACAGAACAAGTGAAGTTTACAAAGCAATAGTAAAATTCTTTTCATATATTTATAAAGCCGCCCGTCTTACTGAGGGGCGGCTTTTTTTTGATGTACAATAGGTATTTCCTCCGCCAATTTTCCAAAACTATCTGTTTCAATACGCGGAAGAAACTGATTTAATCCTCATGCCAATAGCATAGTTCTAATCAATTTTGTCTAACTAAAGCGCAGATTTAGGAAATTTTAAAATTTCCTAAATCTAAACACACTTAATAACCAATATAATTTCGTCTTTAGAAATTATCAGCCCCTTTTGAGACAACGGCTCGTTTTTTACTGAGGGGGGGTAAACGAATTTAATGCGTGAAAACTCAATAGTCGTTTCCTTTAATTGTCTCGTGAATAAATCTTAACTTATTCCTGACCGCATCATTAATGACAAATGGATAACTGTCCTTCATACCCATGCTTCGGTTCAGACTGTTCATAACAAACGATAAAGGCATCCATCGGTCTATAATATCTTCAAAAGATACCGTTAAATAAGGGTCAATATTCAACGATGCACTCATGTCAAGTGCCGTATTGGGCAAACGGGGATTCACATTTAGCCCAAAAGAATAACCCGTTTCGAGTGTATCAACAATGTGTAGATAATGCGCCCATGTTTCTGCCCAATCTTCCCACGGGTGAGCGCTGGCATAAGAACTGATGAATTGGTTTTTCCAATCTTCGGTTTCTGTTTTGTTATAATGTTGTTTTAAGGCTTCGTTGTAATCCATCGTTTCATCACCAAAAAGTTGCCTAAACGCATACAGTCTTGTACTATTTCTTATTAATTGATCCCAATAATAATGTCCTATTTCGTGGCGAAAATGACCCAACAAGGTACGATAGACTTCATTCATCTGGTTGCGTGCCATCTCTCTGATGACATCATCTGCCTCTTCAATATTTAACGTGATGCAGCCATCATCATGACCCGTAACTAAATGTTTAGGGCTCCCATTGTCGTCAGCCATAAAATCAAAAGCTAAGCCTTTGATTTTATCTTGATTTTTACTCATTATAGGTAAATTAAAACGCAACAATGAATATATCAACCGGTGTTTAGCGACTTCTATAAGTCCCCATTTTTCTAAATGCTTGGAATTATTGAGGTTTGGAATGGTTTGATTCAAATTGCAAGCGATACAAAATTCATCTTGACTTTTATTGGGCAATATCCAGTTGCAGACATTGTATTGTTTGTTTCTACAATATTTATATTGCAAGGGATTTGTTAGCCCACTTTGGGTTAACGATGTATAACAGTCACCCGTTTGTTGAAGTGCGACCAGTGCCATTTGTTGTGGATCAAAACCCAATGGTGCATAACATTTTAAGCAAAGATAGTTCTCAAAAAAAACGGGCTGACCACAATGATTGCAAGTGAAAAGTTTCATGACGGATAAACAGCGTTAAAATAGTTTTACAAAATCTAATTTTAGAACAGTCGTATTTTTGTAAAGATGCAAGAAATTTAAGTGGTATTGTTCTGTCATTTTTTTTGATTCTTAAATGTGGCAAATACCCCCCTCAGTACACAATCTAAAAAGGTCAATGAAATAATGGGAGAAAAGCCCCATTTTTAATGCTTATATCACAATGTGTGAATCATGTAATTTATCTACAGGATTGTATAATACTTTCTCTTAAAAATACCTTCAACTTTGCATCATCATAAAACGATATGTTCATTGAGTATGATTTTTTAAAAAAGAAGTCAATAAAAATGATACTGGAATCAACCCAACTTAAGAACAGAAAAAACTTATCACCCCCTCAGTAAAAAGCAATAAAAACACACTGGTATCGGTGTTTTTGTCAATGCTACTTTCTCATATTAATCAACGCCTTTAAGTGGGAAACGCTCTAATTTCAATACTCAAAATGGGTAATATTTTCCCCATTTAAGCTATAATAAATCTTAGTACACTTTTTTAGCAGTATACTGTGGAACATCATTGGTTTCTTACTAAAAAAAGTAAGGAAATATGGCAGAGAAAACTTTAATTATCCTATGAATTTTTTGAGGTTTTCCCATCTTATTAAACATCAATTATTTAACAAAAAACAAACACTGAAATGGAAAATTTAAAAAAAGCACTCACCACCTTCCTCTTGCTGCTTACCATCTTTACGGCTCATGCTCACTCATCAAATATCATTGGTTTCGTTACGGGGCAACCTTATGATATCTCAACAGTAGCAACAACCAATGGAGCAGAAAGTATTACGTTACAATGCCTTGTATCGTCAAACAGCAACAATGAATTACTATTGAAAACAGGCGATTTAGATACAAATTACCTTATGTACATGTTGCAAACGGATGATGGGCTTGTTGTGAAAAGCAACCGCATTGAAAGCAACAAGTTAATAATCAATTTGAAGGATTTTGCTCCTGCGACCTATATACTTATTGTTTCCAATGGGCAAGTGTCCAAAACGTTTAAAGTTGTAAAACGAATGGATATCAACTTGGCTGTCACAATGGGAAAATAGCTGCGGATTATCGGTGAAATGCACCTTGATGTAAAACATAGATTTATAAATATCGGATGCTATGTTAAAAATGGAACGAAAAAAAGGCGTTATACTCTTTCTTAGCGTGTTTGTAATTGTCATCATTATTGGATTGTTCACATCATTTTACAATCCGACTTTAATGCTTAACGAAAACACGCGTGATAATAAATTAAACTACACGGCGAGTTTGGTCACATCACAAAAATTTGCCAAATCTGCCGACGGTATCATCATAAATTATATCACTGAAGCCAATACCGTTGTCCTCCGATTTCCGGCAAATGAGCCTAAGCCTATTGGTAGGGTTCTCTTTTTGCATGCAACCAAAAGAAATAAAGATCGAGTTTTTGACTTAAAGACGGACCCATCGAAGCAGATGTTTATCCCACTCATTGATTTTGATAGGGGTGTTTGGCAAGTTCTCGTCAAGTGGCAAGTTGAAGCGGCTATTTATAGCAAAGAAGTGAATATAGATGTCAAACCAAATGATTTAGCGCGTCCGATGCATTAGTTAGGATGAATTATTTAGAATTGTATGTATAGCTTAGACAAAACATATTATTAATAATAATTTAAATTTCACATTTTAAAATTAATAAAAATGAGCAAGGACAAAGGCAGTAAAAACGTGAAAAAAGCACCCGCTGACAAATCAGAAGGTAAGAAAAAACCAGCATCTGATTACAAGACTGAAACTAAAAGTAAGCAGTCGGGCAACGAAACGCTTATCCCTAAAAAGCCTGGAAAGGGCGATGGTAAGTAATTTAGACTAAAAATACTGAGGGGTCTAAAATCGCATTAAATACATTGATTTTCAATCTACTACACAGCTTTTGATGGCATCCATGCACTCGGTGAATGAGTAAAATGACTCTCTTTTTCAACACTTGCAGATATTATATATTATGAATTTCCCACTATGCCTCACAAAATTCCCATAATGAAGAATTTGATAAACAAAAGTTTAAAATTTAAAGGTGGTACGAATCTTTTAAAATAATAGTGAATCACAACCTATCAAATTATGCAAATTTCTCTTGTAGAGAAAACAAATCCACCTAAAATCTACCTAATTAACCACTTTATTTTTTAACAATTCTTTTTTAACATTTAAAAACTTAAATTATGAACGACTATTCAGAAGCAATAGAAGCACTAAATGATCTTATCCAGATCAATCACGACCGCGTTAGAGGTTATCAAACTGCGATAGAGGAAATGCGTCAATCTAACAATACTATGACTGCTGCCTTATTTGAGCAATATGTAAGCGATAGCAAGAGTAACATTTCTGAATTGTCGCAATACGTAAGTTCGATGGGTGGGACACCAGAACATTCTACCACTATAGGGGGTAAAATTCACCGTATGTGGATGGATATCAAAAACACATTTTCCGTTAATGAAAAAGAATCTGCGCTTGAATCTTGTAATTTCGGTGATGCAGCAGCTATTAAATCCTATGAAAGTGCTTTAGCTGATTCATCTAACGATTTTACCAGCGATATCACAAGTACCTTGAACGGTCAATTAGCAACCATAAGAGCTACACATTTTGCCAATGTAGCTTATGAGAAAACTGTAGAGGCTATAAATACTTAATATCGCCAAATTAATTAAAGCTCTGGACTATTAAATCACCTACCCACATCTTTTTATCACCTCCAGCATTCCAAAAGCGAACAGTGACTGTATCAAAATCGGCATTCGGCATTTTGGCATCAATCCATATGGTACGGGTCTCGTTATCGCCCATCAAACGATGTGGTCTGACCATATTTGTTCTAACAACTTCATTGCCTTTTTTAAATTCCAAGATGAATTGAGTCATTGACCAAAAATTCCATTCTTTGGTTGTGGTACGGAATGTGGCTTGTGTGCGCAGCCATTTTTTACCTTTTATACTCAATATACTGAGGGGGGGTATATTATAATCTGGAGACAATTGGTGTATTCCATCAACATACAACCAACGGTTACCGTCTATGATTTCAGTATTTTGTAAAGAATCTCCTTCAAAATGATGTTCAAACACAGTTTGTAAATCCGTCGCATCGGTCAACATAAACGGCAAATCATATTTATTATCAAGCAACTTTTGTGCTTCAAGCGGCACATCCCACCGCCCGATGATGCGCTTGAGATAGGATTGCGTCGTCTCATCGCGCCACAAACCGCCTTGATGCGCTTGATAGACCCACCATAAATTGAGATAAAGACAAGTAGCAACAGCACTACCAAACAGTATTTGACGTATTTTATGCTTAAAAACACTTTTTAAGAAATAGGCAAAAGGCAAAGCGAGCATTGGCATCACTTGAATCATCTGCCGTTGTCCGAGGCTGCCACCATACCACCAAATATTGTGGGCAAACGACACGTATATAAATAAGCCGATAAACAGAAAATTTGCCCAAAACAAATCACGCCGATTTTTGTACAAAGGGTAAAAACCAATAAGTGAAAATAACATAATAGGCGTATAAACAAGCCATCCACGCCTTGAACTGAACAGCCCGTCCACAATATGCGGGCTGCCCCATTCCATCCAATCTTCTTTGCCATAGCTGTTATACAAAAAATGACCCGACGACCATTTCCAATAAATCAACTGTATCGCACCTAAAATGCCTATGATGACAGCCGTTAAAAGAAATTTAGAAAAATGGTTTTTAATAAAAATAAAGCGATTTTCAAGGCTTTTTTTATCAAAAATGCCCCATAAGGCAGGTACGATGACGACAATCAACTCCGTCGGACGTGACAAAACGGCTAAACCAATGCACACACCGATACTTGTCGCCGTCCTCATATTAAGACGTTCATAAAATTGTATCGTTTGCCACAACATCAAAGTATAAAGGGTGAAAATATAGGTGTGCGTCATCGCGGAACTAATCGCCGCATATTCCAAGTAGTTTGTGGTGAATACATAAATCAACAAAACCCCTGCAACCACCCCCTCAGTATTTGGGGCATTTGGCAAGACTTTGAGCATTAATTTTCTCAAATACCACAGTCCAATAAACGACCACAACAGACTCCAAAAGCTAATCGCAAACTGATAAGGCGCAGAAAATCCATCCGCCGCAAAGCCCAAAGGTGCTGCCAACGCATGAGCCATGAAAAACGCAGGTGCATACATAACCGCCATGCCCGACGTATATTTCATCACTAAATTGCCATTTGTAGAAGGCAAAGCCGAATAAAACCCACCGCCTTGTGGCTGATATTTAGCATCAATGGCTTCATGAAAAGCCACTTTTTTCACATCTTTATAAATGAAAATGGCGGGTAAGTAGTAGTAATAGCCACATACATCATAGCTCAAAGTGGCTTCACCACCAGGTTTTTGCCATTTTGGATAAAAAAACAGGTTGGCATATGTCAAAACAGCGATGCAAAGGAAGTAGGCGATTTTGGAAGGTGTCATTGTTTTGTTTTATTTTGTCGGAAATGTCGTGATTATTTTGGCTTTGACAAAATAGACCCCTCAGTATTTTCATCTTTTCACCTATTTATGAGTGCATTATCAAGATACAGCAACTTAATATAGTGCTTGTTTCCCATCTATTTTAAGGCGTAAAAAAGGTATCTTTGCTTTTGTTTTATTCAAAATAAGATATAATTATGGCAAAGAGATTCAATGTGACGGGTACTTGCTATCCTTTCAAACATTATATGGCAGACATTTCGGACAAGTATGTAAAAACATTCGAGATGATGGAAATAGGGGAATATTTCATCATCAACCGCCCCCGTCAGTATGGAAAAACAACCATGTTGCAAACCATCACTGATACCTTGAGTCATTCGGACGAATATGTTGTTTTTTATATCAGTTTTGAAGGTATTGGAGACATTATTTTCGACAATGAGGATGTTTTTTCAAAGGGTTTTGTCGAGGTTTTAGCAACGTATGCCAAATACGTGATTCCTGATTTAGCACCGTGGCTGGATGAGGCGGCACTTCGCACAAACAGCATAAAAACGTTATCGGAGACCATAACACAGTTGGTTTTACATGCGGGTAAAAAAATCGTATTATTGATAGATGAAGTGGATAAAAGTAGTAATAATCAAGTATTTGTGAGCTTTTTAGCACTATTGCGCGATAAATATTTGAAGCAAAACGTGATTAAAACTTTTCATTCTGTTGTCCTGGCGGGTTTGCATGATGTGAAAACATTGAAGCTGAAATTGCGCCCTGAAGAGGAACAAAAGTACAATTCGCCTTGGAATATTGCCGCCGATTTTAAGGTGGATATGAACCTTTACCCCAACGAAATAAAACCGATGCTCGATGATTATGTCGCTGAAACGGGCGTGACGATGGATACACAATGGGTCGCAGAACGTCTTTTTTATTACACCTCTGGCTATCCCTTTTTGGTCAGTAAATTGTGTAAAACAATAGCAGAAGACATTGTACCCGACAAGACAGAAAAAACGTGGACAGATGAAGACATTGAAACATCTGTTAGACTGTTAATGAAAGAAAAAAACACCAATTTTGACAGCTTGATTAAAAATTTAGAGAACAATAAAGCCTTGTATAACCTTGTGTATCAAATACTTATGGAAGGTGAAGTTGTATCTTATAATAGTGATGAACCGCTGGTAGAATTGGGTCTTATGTTCGGTATTTTCAAGCAGAATGGGCAAATTAAAATTCAAAATCGGATATATGAACAGCGATTGTATAGTTATATGGAGGCAAAAACAACCGTGGCGATGCTATCAAAATACGATTATGCCAATCATTTTGCCTCTAATAAGGACGCATTGGATATGTCTGCTGTCCTTTTGAAGTTCCAACAGTTTATGAAAGAAGAATACAACGAAAAGGATAAAACGTTTTTGGAACAAAACGGGAGATTGGTGTTTTTATCGTTTTTATCCCCTATTTTGAATGGCAAAGGTCACTCGTTCAAAGAAGTGCAAATATCTGAAGAAAAACGGTTGGACATTGTTGCGACCTATAATCAGTACAAATACATCATCGAATTGAAAAGGTGGTACGGTGAAGTCTATCACGAAAAAGGTATCGCACAACTGGCAGAATACCTTCATAATCAAGGTGTTAACACAGGGTTTTTGGTCATTTTTGAATACAATAAAGTCAAATCATGGCAGCATGAGTGGATTGAGCGCGATGGCAAAAGGATTTTTGCGGTGTGGGTGTAAGGTGCCTATTGACATTGAAAACTTATCCGAAGGAGTTTATCATTTGCAAATAGTTGATAATAAACAATTTATGACTAATAAAAGATTCATTAAACTTTAAAATAATTTATTCTTTGTTTATGCCAAAAATATTTTGTTATTGCTCATAAACATCATACTTTGATGTGCCATAAGACGACTTTGCAGAAGATTTGAATCGTTGAGCGGCTGCAAAACGCGAAGTTTGAAGAGGTTCTTTTGGCTTGAATTCCTCCAAAATTTCGTCGAGATTCTCGTCCTTTGCCAATATTTTATGTTTCAATTTTTCTATAAAAAGCGCAAAAGCTTCGACATCTACCCATTGTTTATCAATGGATAAAATGAATTGATTTTCTGTAGTGCGAATAGAAAATGGTTGCATAGGTTCGATTATTTTTTTACAAAGTTAGCGTAATTATTAAAGTTTTCAAACCTATTTTATTCACGCGATAACTAAACTCTTGACAAAACACGCTGTTATTAAGCTCATTATCGTCTTATTAAAATCAATTACAATCCATTGAAAATCAACATCTTCTGGTTTCGTCGCGACTTGCGCCTCAATGACAATGCAGGACTTTATCACGCTTTGAAAAGCGGTCAACCTGTTTTACCTATTTTTATTTTTGATAAAAATATACTTGATGACTTGGATGACCGCACCGATGCGCGGGTTACTTTTTTGCACGATACTTTAACGGAATTGAAAGCAGAATTGGAAACACTCGGCTCGACGCTGTTGGTGCTTTACGGCAAACCCTTGGACGTTTGGCAAGACCTAACAACGCAATTGAATATAGAAACGGTTTTTACAAACCATGATTACGAGCCTTACGCCTTGCAACGGGACAATGCAGTTAAAGAGCTACTGGGTGCAAAAAATATTGGTTTTCAAACCTTTAAAGACCATGTTATTTTTGAATATTCAGAAGTAACAAAAGATGATGGACTGCCTTACACTATTTTTACGCCATACAGCCGTAAGTGGCGAACGAAGTTAGAAAGTCGCTTAGAAGAACACGAAGGTCAGCAACTGTCTTTTTACTTGAAGCCTTACCCAACGGAGAAATATTATAAGTCATTTGTCAATAGTCATTTGTCATTCATACACCCCCTTGAGCGCACTTTGCGCCATCACGCTCTGCGTGACAGTATAAATGCCATTCCGAGCTTAGAAAGCATAAATTTTAAACGGTCAAGCATTGTTATACCTTCAAAAACGATTGTGCGCAGTGTCGTTAAAAACTATGACAAAACACGTGATTTTCCCGCATTGGCACAAGGCACATCACGATTGGGGATACATTTTCGATTCGGAACGATTTCGATTCGAGAAAAAGCGTGGACAGCACAAGGCTTAAACGAAACGTATGTCAATGAATTGATATGGCGAGATTTCTATTCCATGATTATCCAACATTTTCCACACATCGGCAAAGGACAAGCGTTTCGACCCGAATATGACTTGATACAATGGGAAAATGATGCGAATATGTTCCAAAAATGGTGTGATGGCAAAACAGGTTATCCGCTGGTCGATGCCGGTATGCGCGAACTGAACGCCACGGGATTCATGCACAACCGCGTCCGTATGGTCGTTTCCAGTTTTTTAACAAAACACTTGTTGATAGATTGGCGTTGGGGCGAAGCGTATTTTGCTAAAAAACTACTTGATTACGACTTTGCTTCCAACAATGGCGGTTGGCAATGGGCTTCGGGCAGTGGCACAGATGCCGCGCCATATTTCCGCATATTCAATCCCGAAGCGCAACTTCAGAAATTTGATAGAGAGGGCGCATACACCCGTCGTTGGGTGCCAGAATGGTTGACCCCTCAGTATCCACGCCCGATTGTCGACCACAAAGCGGCAAGGGAAAAGTGTTTGGCAACTTATGCGGCGGCGTTGAAAAAGTGATGTAAAGATGTAGTTTTGCACCTTTTTGAAAGAATAACTTAATTCACAAGTCCATGAAAATCAAAGACCTAACGCAGTTTTTAGAAACAATAGCACCCCCTCAGTATCAAGAGGGTTATGACAACGCAGGTCTGATTGTAGGCGACCCAATGGCAGAAGTAACAGGCGTTTTGGTCTGTTTGGACTCCATCGAGAGGATTGTTGACGAGGCGATTGAGCGCGGCTGTAACCTCATCGTGGCGCATCATCCAATCGTTTTCAAGGGTTTGAAACGTTTTACGGGCAAAAACTATGTGGAACGGACGGTTATCAAAGCCATAAAAAACGACATTGCGATTTATGCCATTCATACCAATTTGGATAATGTGCTGCAGTCAGGTGTGAATGCGAAAATTTGTGAACGTTTGGGCTTGACTAATTGCCATATCCTTGCGCCAAAACGCCAAACACTGATGAAATTGACCACATTTGTGCCACAAACCCAAACGCAAGAAGTTTTGAACGCACTATTTGCCGCAGGTGCAGGACAAATCGGAGAATATGAAAATTGCAGCTTTCGTACTGAGGGGGTCGGTACATTCCGTCCGACAGGTACAGCAAACCCAACAATTGGCATTTTGGATAAAGATGAAACCGTTGCAGAAACCCGTATTGAAGTGATTTTTGACCATTTTTTAGAGAAAAAAGTCATTCCTGCCTTGAAAAATGCCCATCCTTACGAGGAAGTCGCTTACTATCTGCACATTTTAGAAAATGAAAATGCGGAAGTCGGAAGTGGTATGATTGGTGAAATGTCATTGCGCGGGACGACGCAAGAAGGGGTATCTGAATCAGTATTTTTACATTTTTTAAAAGAAAAAATGATTGTTTCGTGTATCAAACACACCGCACTTTTAGGCAGAAAAGTAAATAAAGTAGCTGTTTGTGGTGGTGCAGGTGGCTTTTTGCTCAATCATGCGATAGCAGCGGGTGCCGATATTTTTGTCACAGCGGATTACAAATACCATGAGTTTTTTGATGCTAATGGCAAAATAGTGATAGCCGATATTGGGCATTTTGAAAGCGAACAGTTTACAATTGATTTGTTAAATGAAGTTTTACAAAAACAATTTGATAAATTAAAAGTTTTTTCTACAAAAAATAATACAAACCCTGTTAATTATCTGTAAATTTGCGGGCTTTTTTCAGAGTGAATGTTTTTCGACTCAAAACAGAGACATAACTCTATAGAATGTGAATAAAACAAGTGGAGGGATTCTATTTAGCAATTAATTGATTTTCAATGTATTGCATATTTATTTTTCAACATTAAAATATTCATTATTACTCGATGCTTCTACGACTAAAAAATTTAATATAATATGGCAACAGCAAAAAATAGTAAAGAACTGACGACGGCGGAAAAACTTCGTCAACTCTATGAACTTCAATTGATTGACTCTGAACTGGACGAACTCCAAAACATGAAAGGCGAATTGCCTATGGAAGTCAATGACTTAGAGGACGACATCGCTGGTTTGGAAACACGGACGCAAAAGGCTGACCAAGCTATGGCGGAATTAGATGTTGAAATCAAGAAGCAAAAAGAAAGCATCAAAATGGCTGAAGCATTGATTGAACGTTATAGAAAACAGCTTGACAATGTGAAAAATAACCGTGAATTCGATGCCTTGAATAAAGAAATCGAGTTGCAACAACTGGATATGCAATTAGCGGACAAGCGCATCCGTGAAGCACAACGCAATATAGAAGCGAAGAAAGATACGTCGGATGTCGCACGCAAACGCCTTGAAGGGAAGTTAAAAGAAATCGAAACCAAAAAGGTAGAATTGCAAAAAATCCTTGAAAAAACAGAAAAAGAAGAGGAAAAACTACGCAAAAAGTCTGATAAAGCCCGTAAAACGATTGAAGACCGTTTGTTGAAATCGTATGACAGAATCCGCAGTTCTTACCGCAATGGTTTGGCTGTTGTATCTGTTCATCGGAGTTCATGCGGCGGTTGTTTCAACCACATTCCACCGCAATTGCATTTGGAAATTGGTTTACATAAAAAAATCGTTGCTTGTGAGCACTGCGGACGTATTTTAGTTGAAGACACCATTATGGAAGAACAGGTTGCTGATTAACTAGAAAATTAAAAGCGAAAAATACAGGGGCAAGGTGCGGTTAGACGTGTTTTGCCCCTTCCTTTTTACACCATATTTGTCGTTTTTTATGCATTAATTAGTGTGTTGTATTTAGTAATCGAGTGTTTAGAATCGGTTTCAGCATTGAGAATCAATCATTTATGCCATATCTAAACACCAAAAACAATACACGAAATACTTAAGGTTTTTCCCAATTGTTTTTTCGAATGATATTCAATGGCTGTAAAGTAAAATCATAAAGCGTTTTATCTTTCTTAAAGTTTTTATAAGTAGAGATGTCGTATAAAATTAAAGAAATATTTTACACCCTACAAGGCGAAGGCGGTCAAGCAGGTCGGGCAGCTGTTTTTTGCCGTTTTACGGGTTGCAACCTGTGGACAGGACGTGAAAAAGATAGAGCACAGGCTGTTTGCCAGTTTTGTGATACAGATTTTGTTGGCACGAACGGGCTCAACGGTGGGCGTTATAAAACGGCGTCAGATGTGGTGGCAAAGGTTAGTGAAGTTTGGGGCGACCCCTCAGTCGGTAAGCCTTATGTGGTTTGCACAGGCGGCGAACCAGCTTTGCAACTTGATGAGGCATTGGTTAATGCGTTTCATGAAGCGGGTATTGAAGTTGCGATTGAAACAAATGGCACATTGCCGCTTGCAAAAGGTATTGATTGGGTGTGTGTGAGTCCAAAAGCTGGTGCTGAACTGAATATACTGAGGGGGTCGGAATTGAAATTAGTGTTTCCACAAGCCGGTGCTGAACCAGAATTGTTTGCGTATCTCGATTTTGATTTTTATTATTTGCAACCCATGGACGGTCCTTTTCAAGCCTTAAACACGCAATTAGCCTTAGATTTTTGCTTGAAAAACCCTCAATGGCGTTTAAGTTTGCAGACGCATAAAATATTAAGTATCCCTTAATCAGTGATTAGTGATTAGGCAAACATTTTAAATAAGACTTTGTTAACTTTGCAAAACATAAAAATATGATTATCAACTTAAACCAATCGCACCGTGGCAGAACTTACTAAAACAACAGAAGGCATTACCGTTAGCGTCGAAACGTTTTATCAATTCGATTACAGCCGTCCGATGGAGCATAAATATATCTTTGCTTACCGAATTTCTAT
The DNA here is from genome assembly GCA_043744455.1 of Saprospiraceae bacterium. GTDB lineage: Bacteria > Bacteroidota > Bacteroidia > Chitinophagales > Saprospiraceae > JAAFJT01. The sequence continues at coordinate 20,946 of JAYTUQ010000202.1, forward strand.
CAAAAACGACAGCGATTTCACAGTTCAGTTGATGACACGTCATTGGTATGTCTATGATTCAAACGGTATTATGCGGGAAGTTGAAGGCGAGGGTGTCATCGGTTTATTGCCTATTTTAGCACCAAATGAATCGCATCAATACATTTCATGGTCGCATTTGTTTACAGATATGGGTAAAATGCACGGCTATTATACTTTTGTTAGACAAATCGACGGGGAATCCTTTCAAGTCGTCATTCCTGAATTTCATTTAATTGCACCTTATAAATTGAATTGACAGTCAATTGAAAGAAGATTTTTGCGTTTAGACACCATTCTTTCGGATATATCTATTCCTTTCTTTTTTATGAAAAATAACATTTTTGCTGCCCTTTTTCTCCTATTTGGGCTTTTATTGACCGCTTGTGGAAAAGAAAAAACCGTTTTTGAAAAAGCCTATCCTATCCCAAATAGTGCTTGGACTTACGCCGATACGCTCAATTTCGCCTTCGATATTGCGGATACAATGGCACTTTACGACATTGTGGTGCATATAAAACACCGGGCGGACTATGGTTTTCAGAACCTCTATACCCGAATTTCGACCCAATTTCCAAACGGAGATCGGAGAAGTCAGACTTTGAACTTCGACCTCGCAGATAATACAGGTAAATGGCTCGGTAAAAAAAGCGGTGATACGCATGACTTTGAAGTTAAAATTCAAGAAAATGCTTTTTTCAATCAAACAGGGCAGCATGTCATTACATTGGAACAAATGATGCGCATTGCTTCTCTTTCGGGCATGGAAAGCATTGATTTAGAAGTGATTGACAAAGGCGAAAAGAGAAATTTGGCAGAAGAAATACAAACAAAATCGAAGAAAAAATAATTATAAAAACATTTCAATTAGTATAAATCATTGATTATTATGAATTTAGAAGCAAAAATTCAGAAAGACCTCATTACGGCAATGAAAGCCAAAGATGAAAAGGCTTTACGTGCTGTTCGCGCTATTAAATCTGCCATTCTATTGTTCAAAACAAGTGGCACAAATGCTGAATTGGACGAAGATGCAGAAATAAAGATGTTGCAAAAAATGGTCAAACAGCGCAAAGAATCGCTTACTATTTTTGAACAACAAGGACGTGAGGCATTGGCACAAATCGAACGAGATGAAATCGAAGTGATTGAACAATATTTGCCGCAGCAATTGGGTGTTGAAGAAATAGAAGCCACTATAAAAAATATCATCGCTGAAACAGGTGCTGCTGGTATGAAAGATATGGGTAAAGTGATGGGTGCTGCCAATAAAACATTCGCAGGTCGGGCAGAAGGGGCGGTAATTTCAGGTATCGTTAAACGTTTATTGGCTTAATTTTTTTGTAAAATCAATCATCCGATGAATTTAATTTTATCGGATGATTTTTAATTATAAGGATAATAGACCACGGATTGGACAGATTTGACATATTTTCACTGATTTTGTTCAGATTCTTACAGAATGACAAGAAAATCAGTGTAAATCTGTCAAATCTGCCTAATCTGCCTAATCTGTATTCTATTAAAAATCAGTTTAAATCTGTGATTGAAGAAAAAATAATATTCAACGTCGAAGACATTGATTTTGAACTCCAAAATACTGAGGGGGTCATTTCGTGGATTGAAAAGGTCGTTGCCTTAGAAAAAAAGCGCACTGGTGCCATCAGCTATATTTTTTGTAGCGATGATTACCTCAACGAACTCAATGTCGAATACCTCGACCACGATACATTGACCGATATTTTGACCTTTCCCTATAACCGCAGCCCGCTCGAAGGCGATATTTTTATCAGTATCGACCGCGTGAAAGACAATGCCAATGACTTGAATATACCTTTTGAAACGGAACTGCACCGTGTTATCATTCATGGCATTTTGCACCTTTGTGGCTACCTTGACGAAACCGACGAACAAGAAGCCTTGATGCGCAAAAAGGAAGATGAAGCCATATTGTTATTGGAAAATTGAAAAATTAATCTATTTTTGGGTTTTCCATTCACCTCTAAATATCTAAAAAATATGCTTTACGACCATATTCAAGAAGCCGTCGAATACATCCGTTTATACACCGATTTTGCGCCCAAATCCGGCATTGTGCTTGGCACTGGCTTAGGCAATTTGACTGATGATATGTTGATTGCTTGCGAAATTGAGTATCGAGATATCCCTCATTTCCCTATTTCGACGGTTCAAAGTCATAAAGGAAAGCTCGTTTTTGGCTATTTAGATGGTACGGCAGTTGTTGTCATGGCGGGGCGTTTTCATTATTACGAAGGCTATACAGCGCAACAAGTGACGTTCCCAATCCGTGTTTTGAAGGCTTTGGGCATTGAAACGCTGATTATTACCAATGTTGCAGGCAGTACCAATGGCGATATGGAAGCTGGAGACATCGTGTTTGTTCGCGACCATATCAATTTGCAACCAGAGAATCCGTTGCGTGGGGAAAACGACGAAAGATTGGGTGTGCGCTTTCCCGACATGAAGAATGCTTACGATAAAGCATTGATAAATAAAGGATTAGAAATAGCAGAACAAAATAACATTCAAGCGCATCAAGGCGTATATGTCGCATTGCAAGGACCTAATTTGGAGACACCAGCGGAGTATAATTTTTTGCACCGCATCGGCGGCGATTTGGTCGGCATGTCCACCGTTCCCGAAGTTTTGGTGGCGCGTCATTCGGAATTGCGGACAATGGTGATTTCCATTGTTTCAAATAAATGTTTTCCACTTGAAGAAATAAAAGAGACGACGGTAGCGGATGTTATTGCCGTGGCGACAAAAGCAGAACCTAAAATGCGCTTGATTATCAAGGAGTTATTGAAATACTGAAGAAAATACTGCGGAATAACCGTTATCCTTTTTTATTAGTATTTTTGCATAAAATTAATTTATAATGAAAATTGAGCAATTAAAAATAAAAAACTATAAAGTTTTTGCAGATACAGAAATCAATGATTTACCAAGTATGTGTGTTTTCTTAGGTGCAAATGGCTCTGGAAAGTCAACATTGTTTGATGTTTTTGGCTTTTTGAGCGATGCTTTGAGAACAAATGTCCGAACAGCAATTGACAGCCGAGGTGGCTTCAAAGAAGTTATTTCGAGAGATAAAAAAGGTGATATTGAATTTGAAATCAAATTTAGGAATGAAACAGAAGGAGAAATTGGTAAAAAATCACCTTTAGTCACATATAAATTAGTTATAGGTCTATTAGAAAATGAAAAACGCCCTATTGTCAAAGAAGAAGTTTTAAGTTATAAACGGGGTGTCAAACACGGTGCACCATGGAAGTTTCTAAACTTTAAAAATGGAGAAGGTTCTGCAATTAAAAATGAATATGAGTACGGCAAAGAAGGAGTGATAGAAGAAAGAGAAAACCAAAAATTAGCTTCACCTGACATACTAGCTATAAAAGGATTAGGACAATTTGAACAGTTCAAAGCTATTTCTGATTTCAGGAAATTACTTGAGAATTGGTATATTGCTAACTTTCAAATTCCCGATGCCCGAAAAAGTCAAGAAGTCGGTATTGGCGAACGACTGTCTTCAACGGGTGATAATTTGGCTTCTGTCACAGATTATATTTATGAAAATTACCCCAAAGTTTTTGAAGAAATTTTAGAAAAAATGAAACAACGCATACCGGGTGTTTCATCAGTTAATGCTGAAAAAACAGTTGATGGACGGATTATTTTGCGTTTTCAAGACGGTAGTTTCAAAGACCCTTTTATTTCGCGCTACGTTTCAGATGGGACATTGAAAATGTTTGCCTATCTCATTTTATTGAATAATCCTTCAAAACATCCTTTATTATGTGTTGAAGAACCAGAAAACTATCTCCATCCAGACCTTTTAAGCGAATTAGCCGAAGAGTTTCGAGAATATGCAGAACGTGGCGGACAGGTTTTCATTTCTACACATTCGCCTGACTTTGTTAATGCTTTAGCATTAGATGAACTATTTTGGTTGACCAAATCCAAAGGCTACACAACAATTATGCGCGCTAAGGATGATAGAAATCATAGTGGCATCTTAAATTTAACGCCTAGGGAATTCGAACAACACATTTTAACTTTACAACAATGTCAAAGAACTATTTTAAATATCAAG
>JAYTUQ010000203.1:0-6652 GCA_043744455.1 Saprospiraceae bacterium
GTTTAGATTTAGGAAATTTTTAAAATTTCCTAAATCTGCGCTCTATTCCAAATGATATACTGTCTCAAAAATCAATGCTTACCTTTTGAGACAACCTCATTCACTTTTCAAAACAAAGAGGGTGCTTATACTTAACGGATAATGGATAGTGGAAAATGGATAATCTAAAGCACTAATAATGTGTAAATGAAACGTCCCAAATTAGGCAAACCATTTTCAATTGAGTATATGTTGACATTATTCGGTCACCTTCAATAAGCTTTCGCTGAGCACGTATTAGTATGTAAAATTTTAACCATCAGAATTAAAACAATAAATGGCGGTGCTAGAATCGGTCTTTTGATGAATGTGAAATACCTGAGCCTACGTTTATATCTTTTTACTGAGGGGGTCTATTTAGACGTTGATAGGAATTATATTTTATTGAATCGACGGAATATTTTGAAGAGCAAAGACTCTGATGATTCATACAATTGAAAAAAACTACCTTTGATTTTAGAAAATGTTGCAACTTTGTAAGCGTAAAAAATCTTATTTTCATGTTTTAATGTCTTTTAAAATGCACAATTTACCACTTGATATTGATATTCATCCACACTATATTACCGATGATGTAGGTAAAAAGCTCTCAATCGTCTTACCTATTTCAGAATTCGATGCGCTTTTAGATGCCCTTTTAGATGCGCTTGTGAAGTCTGCCCAAACTGTTCCAACCACATTAGATACTAAAAAAGAGAAAAATGGTGCAGCTCGTTTTAAAGGTCTTCTTTCTAATGATGAAGCGGATAAATACCTTTCTTACCTTAAAAAAACACGTAATGAATGGGACAGAGATATTTGATAGATAGCAATGTTCTTATTGACTATATGGCTTCTCGTTTACCACAGGTGGGTAGTGATTTTGTGGAAAATCTCTTTGACAATGACTTTTTGGTTTCTGTGATTGTTCAAATTGAGGTTTTAGGATACAATGATTTACCGCTCAAAATGAAAGCATTAGAAGAATTTGTCAGAACGGCAACGGTCTTACCACTCGGTGAAGGCGTTACTAAAAAAACAATTGAATTGCGTCGGCTTTACCAAAAACTTAAACTCGGCGATGCCATCATTGCTGCCACCGCTCTTACCCATAATCTAACGCTTTTGAGTCGAAATATCGCAGATTTCAAGCGTATTGAAGGTCTAACGGTCATTGACCCGTATACTTTGTAAATGAAAAGCCCCCTCAGTATAAGGTGCATAAACCAAAAGATTGATGCCTACAACACAGTTTGATTTGTTCAATAATTTGTGGTGTTCTTTAGATACTCGAATGTGGGTTTATACAATTGAAGACTAACCGTAATTGAATAGAAGCAAAAAGCCAAATATTTTGAAAATATCAAACGTCGCTATGACAAAATATGAATAACCTGAGTTACTTCCCATAATTCCCCCTTTATCATTCACGGTTCATCATTAATTTTTTCCTACCTTTGCAATCAAATTCTAAATTTTACAATTAAAAATCTGAAAGCCATGATGTTTTCTATCAATATTTATCTACGTTTCGCGCTTATCGCCTTGTTTTTAGTAGGAGGTATAGCCGCAGCTTTTATTTGGGGTTTTTGGTGGGCATTTCCCTTTCTTTTAGCAGGCATCATCTTAATAGTGGGCTATATTTTGTTGGGAACGGTGCAATCGGCAGCGATGATGTTGCAAACAGGTGACTTCATGGCGGCTGACCAACGCTTGAATATGACCTATTTCCCGCAATGGCTTTATACAGCAAATCGGGGGTATTTCTTCTTGTTGAAAGGCACTATTTATAGTCAACAAAAAGATTACGAAACAGCAGAAGGTCATTACTTAAAGGCGCAAAAAATCGGTTTGCCAAGCGATAATGAGAAAGCAATGGTGCTGTTGGCACTCACCAATTTTCGTTTGATGAAAAACAACTGGCCCGCAGCCGAAAACTTTTATCGTCAACTCAAAGCCCTTAAGGTGACAGAGCCGATGATAAAAGAGCAAATCAAAGAATTTGACCAAGCCATGAAGCAAAAAGGTCAAGTCAAAGCGGCGATGTCACGTCCTGGCTTCCGCAACACAATGGGCGGCGGCAAACGGCCACAACCGAAAAGCAGATAAAATGGTCATTGAGTCATTTGTCATTGGGTCACTCAGTGTTGTATAATGCCGAATGACCGAATGACAAATGACTAAATGACAAATGACTAAATGACAAATGACTAAATGACAAATGACAAATGACCCAATGACAAATGACTAAAAAATGACGCCTAAATCTGTCGCTTTCCATACATTGGGCTGTAAGCTCAACTATTCTGAAACCTCTTCAATACAAAGACTTTTTGAGGACAATGGCTACTTTGTCAATGAGTTTGACGCAGGGGCAGATGTCTATGTCATTAATACGTGTAGCGTAACCGATTTTGCAGACCAAAAATGTCGTCAAATCGTACGGCGCGCGTTGCGGCATACCCCTCAGTCATTGGTCGTTGTTGTTGGCTGTTATGCTCAATTGAAACCGCAAGAGATTGCTGAAATACAAGGTGTTGACCTCGTTTTAGGCGCAGGGGAAAAGTTTAAAATCCTTGATTATATAGATTCACTCACCAAAGCCCAAGGCAAAGGGATGGTATCAGCGGGAGAAATCAGAGAAGTGAACACCTTTCACAATGCCTTTTCATTTGGCGACCGCACACGTTCATTTTTGAAAGTGCAAGACGGCTGTGATTATAAATGTACCTTTTGTACCATTCCTTTGGCGCGAGGCAAAAGCCGTTCTGATACCGTCGAAAGTGTTGTGGCGAATGCTCATAAAATCGCAGGGATGGGTGTAAAAGAAATTGTACTAACGGGGGTAAATATCGGCGACTTTGGCAATGGCACAGAAGTTATTGAAGGTACAAAAGCCAAAAAAGAAGCCCTTTTAATTGATTTGATAAAGGAATTAGACAAAGTAGAAGGCATCAATCGCTTCCGCATTTCGAGCATAGAACCGAATTTGTTGACGAATGACATCATTGAATTTGTCGCTGATTCTCAACGTTTTATGCCACATTTTCACATGCCTTTACAGTCGGGTAATAACAAGCAGTTGCAACAAATGAAACGGCGTTACAAACGTGAATTGTACGCCAGTCGCGTGGAAACGATTAAGTCATTGATGCCTCATGCTTGTATTGGCGTGGACGTGATTGTCGGTTTTCCAGGCGAAACAGATGAAGATTTCTTAGAAACGTATCATTTTATCAACAGCCTCGACATTAGTTATTTGCACGTTTTCACTTATTCAGAACGTCCAAATACACCTGCCAATGACATGGAACATGTTGTACCGATGCAAAAAAGGCGTGAGCGCAACGAAATGCTTCGGATTTTATCCGAAAAAAAACGACGTGCTTTTTACCAACAGTTTTTAGGGCAAACAAGAGACGTTTTGTTTGAAAAACATAAAAACAGTGCTTTTTTAACTGGTTTTACGGATAATTATATCAAAATTGAGTTGCCAAAAGGTGAAAATACTGTTGACGAAGGAAATCCCGATGTTTTCGGGAAGGGGGGTATCAATGAACTTTTACCAGTTGAGTTGATTGATTTTAATACAGATGGTGATGTTGTTGCCAGTATAGTGGCATCCGTATTTGCATAAAAGAACTTAGCCGATAAGAATTACACAAATATGAATCCTACTAATTCGTGTAATTCGTGTTATTAGTGCAATTCGTGTCATTATAAAATAGAATTTACAACATAAAAGACTAATAATTCTTAAAAACGGTTCTGCTTATGCGGAATCGTTTTATTTTTGGCAAATAATATAGACATATTTAAAATTCAGCATACATTATGTATCCAAATCTTTCTTACATCTTTCACGACCTATTCGGCACAGATTATGACAATTGGGCGCGCTATGTTCAGACCTTTGGTTTGTTCCTCGCCCTTGCTTTCTTGACGGCTGCCTACACCTTATACTTAGAATTGAAACGCAAAGCTGACTTAGGGCTTTTGCCACCTCAGCCTGTCAAAGACGAAAAAGGCAATATGAAAATGGCATATCCGCACGAACGGGTCGGTGATATTACGATGGTAGCTGCCATTTCAGGTTTGTTGGGTGCAAAGATTTTTGCTATTTTAGAAAGTGTAGAGAATGTAAAAGCTTTTTTTAGTGACCCCATCCATACTTTTTTTAGCGGTTCGGGCATTGCGATTTATGGTGGACTCATCGGTGGTTTTATTGGTGTATATTGGTTTGTGAAAAGGAAGCTGAAAATGAATCCGATTTATATGATGGATGCCGTTGCACCGTCCCTCATGTTTGCCTATGGTGTTGGGCGCATCGGTTGCCAATTGGCTGGCGATGGCGATTGGGGCATAGATGCGGCAGCGAAACCAGCGGGTTGGTTTTTACCCGATTGGATGTGGTCGTTTGACTATCCGCGCAACGTTGTGGATTCAGGTATTCCGATTGAAGGGCTGAACGCTATTCACAATCATCACCTACCCATACCTGTTTATCCAACCCCTTTTTATGAAATTATTATGGCGTTGAGCATCGGATTTTTCCTTTGGGCAATCCGCAAACGCATTACAACGCATGGCGTTTTGTTTATGATTTACTTGATTTTGAATGGTATTGAACGTTTTTTTATAGAGAAAATACGGGTTAATGATAAATTGATTGACACACCCCAATTCAAAATGACGCAAGCGGAAATGATTGCCATCTTGTTTTTTCTCATCGGCATTGTCAGCAGTTATATTTTGATTCAGAGAGACAAACGAACCACCTAAACGCCATGCACGATTCATACAGACATAAAGGTTTGCGGCGACTACTGATAGAAGAGTTGCGCACCAAAGGTATAAACGATGAACGTGTTTTAGGGGCAATGACCACACTTCCCCGCCATTTTTTTCTTGAAAAAGCCTTTGAAGAATGGGCTTACACCGACAAAGCTTTTCCCATTGGCAATGAACAAACTATCAGTCAGCCCTTCACTGTTGCTTATATGACACAGCTTTTAGATGTGCAAAAAAGGCAAAAAGTCCTTGAAATTGGCACAGGTTCAGGGTATCAATCCGCTATTTTGTCTCTTTTGGGTGCGCGGGTTTATACTGTTGAACGACAAGAAGAACTATATTTTCATACTAAAAAATTCATAAAAACACTGGGATTGACCAATATCCGTTGTTTTTTTCGCGATGGTTCAGTCGGTGTACCAGAATTTGAGCCTTATGATCGCATCATAGTTACTGCGGCAGCCCCCTCAGTACCAGAGGCTTTAAAAGCGCAATTGACCATCGGTGGCATTATGGTTATTCCTGTAGGAGGCGAAGAAGGACAACGGATGTATAAGATTACGCGGCTGTCTGAAACAGATTACGAAGAGCAGGCTTTTGAAAAATTCCGTTTTGTTCCTTTTTTATCTGGTGTCAACAAAAAAACACCTTAATTATTTTATATAAAATTTAAAATATTTCAATATGAAAAAAATCTTTTTTGTGCTTTTACTTACTTTCTCATTTACTCTTGTACAGGCTCAAGAGGAACTTAACAAAGTAAATGGTTGGTTGATGTTCAATGAAAATGATGCCCTAAAAGAGGCTTTTGTCCTTGTCAGTGATGCCAATATGCGGGATAAACCTTCGATTAAAGCGACAACCATTTCTCAATTGCCCATCGCTACCAAAGTTCAAATCTTAGAAAGAACAACCGATTCATTGACAATGAATGGCTTTCGTGCTCCTTGGTTTCGCATCTCCGCAAATGGCAAAACGGGTTATTTGTGGAGCGGTATTTTGACTGCTGTGGCGATGAAGACGGAAGAAGAAGACCCTGCGCGCGACATTACTTTTCTTGTGGGCATCTCTTCTTATAACGAGAAGGAGTATAAAATGACAATTCAAATTCGTGCTGCTAAAAATGGGAAAGAAATTGCTAAAACAGAATTTCAAACTGTTGGTGACTTAGGTTATAACTTAGGGTTGACATTGAATAGCGGTGGTTTTGATAAGGTAAAACAAGTATTATCTGTACAAATGACTTTTGGTGCTTGTGATTATGCGCAAGGCGACTATTTGGTGTTTTTTACTGAGGGGGGTAAATTGACACGTCAATTAGAAATGGTGAGCACATCAGGCGCGGGTACGGGTTATAGTTCTCAAAACTATATTTTGCCCTATGACAAAGGTGGCATCGCTGGACACGTTTTAGTCATTGAAGATTCAGCCGAAGATGAAGAAGTCATGAAAAACGGTACACCTGAATACAAAATCAAGAATCAGAAGTATAAAATAACGCTGCACAAATGGACGAGTGCGAAATTAGAAAAAGTGTTTTCACGATAACTAAAATGTTTTTCTTAAAAATTTTATTTTCAATAGATTATGTTTTTTATTTAATAGTTTTTTTCATCTAAAATCAAACTACACATGAAAAATCTTTTTTTTATTGCTGCTACAACATTGCTTTTCAGTCAGCAATCCTTTTCACAAAACCGTTTCACGCCTGAAAAATTGGAAGCCTTGAAAAAGGAAGTTATTGCCGAAGTTGAAAAACGGCATGACCAAACGGCTCAAATGAATGACATGATTTTCAGCTTCGCTGAACTCGGTTTTCAAGAATGGGAAACATCTAAATATT